>NZ_JBHVDD010000052.1:0-65396 GCF_042802995.1 Streptomyces sp. NPDC057438 | reverse complement strand
CGCGCCGATGGGCGGGCCCGCCGCCCTGCCGGATGCCGGCACGGTGGCCACGCGGTGCGTGAGCCAGGCGTCAGTGGGAGTGGCCGAGTTGGGTGAGGGCCAGGTCGAGCATGTCGGCGAAGAAGTCGGCCGCGGTGGTGTCCAGGCACAGCGGTGGCTTGATCTTGAGGATGTTGAGGTGGTCCCCGGTGGGCTGGACGATCACGCCGAGGTCGAGCATGCGGTCGCAGAGTTCGGCGGTCTCCTCCGTGGCGGGTTCCAGGCCGACGCGGTCCCGGACCAGTTCGAGGCCGAGGTAGAGGCCCGAGCCGTGGACGGCGCCGATGATGCCGTGACGGTCGGCCAAGGACTCCAGCCGGTTCTTCAGATGGCCGCCGACCCGGACCGCGTTGCCCTGGAGGTCCTCCTCGCGCAGGGTGTCCAGGACGGTGAGGCCCACGACGCTGGACACGGGACTGCCGCCGGTGGAGGAGAAGAAGTAGCCCTGGTCGCGGTACCGGCCCGCGACCTCGCGGGACGTGATGACGGCGCCGAGGGGATGTCCGTTGCCCATGGCCTTGGCGACACAGACGATGTCGGGGACGACCCCCTGCTGCTCGAAGCCCCAGAACCAGTGTCCCAGGCGGCCGTATCCGACCTGGACCTCGTCGGCGACGGCCAGGCCGCCGTGCCGCCGTACGGCCGCGTACACCTGGGCGAGGTAGCTGTCGGGCAGGGCGACTCCTCCGGCGTTGCCGTAGAAGGTCTCGCCGATGAACGCTCCCGGCGGGCGGCCGGTGGCGGCGAGTTCGTCGATCACCGCGACGGCCTCGGGCGCGTAGCGCACGGCGTCCGCCCCGCGGTGGCGGCCGCGGTAGGAGTTCGGCGAGTCCACGGTGTGCACCCAGCTCGGGCGGGTGGCCAGGGCGTTGGGGTTGTCCTGGAGCGAGGTGGAGACCGCGTCGGAGGCGTACGTCCAGCCGTGGTACGCCTCGCGGAGCGCGACGACGTCGTGTCGTCCGGAGGCGCCCATGGCCAGGCGCAGGCCCAGATCCACCGCCTCCGAACCGGAGTTGACGAGGAACACCGTGTCCAGGGGGTCGGGGAGGAGCGCGGCGAGCCGCTCGGTGAACTCCACCACGGAGGCGTAGTGGAAGCGCGAGTTGGTGTTGAGCCGCCGCGACTGCCGGGAGAGCGCCTCCTCGACGCGGGGGTGGGCGTGGCCCAGGGGGGTGACGTTGTTGACGATGTCGAGGTAGGACCGGCCGTCGGTGGAGAGCAGGTGATGGCGCCAACCGCGTTCGATGCGCGGGGGGTTGGCGTAATAGTGCCCCTGTACGGTGGCGAACGCGGCGTCGCGCCGGTCGAGCAGGTCCCGCTCGTACGTACGGTCGCGGGCGGTGACGGGGAGGCCGAGGAGCGGGGCGGGGTCGGCGGTGAGCGCGAGCCAGCCGGCCGCGTACTCGGGGCGGACCAGGTGTGGCACGGTGGGGGCGTCGGCGTGGCGCAGCCCGATGTGGACCGAGGCGCCGGAGCCGAGACGGATGATGTCGTCGCCCGCCCGCAGCGTCGCGCCGGTGGTGATCGCGGGCCGGAGGGTGTCGGGGAAGTCGAGTGAGAGCGTCCGTGTGCCGTAGGTGAGTTCCACGTGGCCGGGCGCCGCGGCGAGGACCTTCCCCGAGGCGGGCGCCTGGATCACGGCATCCCGGCCGACCCGGAGGTCGATGCCGGTGGGCACCGTGGCGGGGGACAGCGCCGACAGCGCAGGTGTCCGGGTGAGTCGGGCGTGGGCGTACCGGGTGGCCACGGCGGCCGCTCCGCCGGTGAGCGCGGCGGTCATCAGCCGGTCCTCGGTGCCGGGGTCCGTCCAGGCTCCGCGGTCCATGGAACCGGCGTCGGTGGACAGGTCGAGGAGGGTGATGCCGTCGCCGGCGAGGTCCCGCAGGAGCGGGCGCACCGGTGCATCAGCCTGGGTACGGGTGGTCCCGGTGGCCCGGGCGATCCGTACAGGCCCGTCCGCCGTGCCGGTGGCGTCCCTGATGAGCCGGCTCATCACGGGCAGGGGCAGCGAGGTTGCCTGTTCGAAGATGCGCCATTCGTGGTCGAGCGCGGCTGTGGCGTAGGAGTTGTCCTCGTCCACGGCGGCCTGGTGCCGCCCGCTGACCACCAGCACGGCGGCGCGCAGGACCACGAGCGGCCACACCGCCTCGGCCTCCTCGGGGGAGAGCGGCCGAACGGCGTGGAAGGCGCGGACGGCCGGCAGCACGTGGTGGGGCTCGACACCGTCGTGGTGGAGTATCGAGGACAGCGACACGGCGAGTTCGCCGACCGCCCAACTCGTGGTCACGTCACCGAAGTCGATGACCCCGTCCGGCATGGGCGGGCGGCTGTCGGGACGGCGGATCAGATTGTCGTCGGTGAGGTCCAGGTGCACGGCCTGTGACGGCAGCGAGGCGGCGAGCCCCTGGACACGGGCCCAGGCTTCGGCGGTCGAGGCCCGGACGGCGGTGCGCCGGTCGGGTTCGTCGATGTACCCGGCGAGCTTGGCGACCACGCGATCGGCGTACCGGGGGTCCCACTGGAGCACACGGTCGAGGCCCGGATGCCGGAAGTCGCGCAGGGCGGCGCTGACCTGCCCGGCGATCGTGCCCATACCGGCCACGGTGCCGGGGGACAGGTGCCGGGGTCCCGAGAGCGTGCCACCGGGCAGGTAGCGCAGCAGTCGTGCGAAGGCCGGACCGCTCTCGGTGTCCACCGTCGTGCGTCGCGGGGAGCCGTCCGGGCCGCGCAGGACCGTGGCGATCCGCAACGCCGGGCAGGCTCGGGCGATCAGGTCGGCAGCCTCGTCCTGGGCCTCGATCTCCACCGTGCCGAACGCGGGGTTGGCGATCTTCAGAATCGTCGCGGGCGTCCCGTCGGCGGCCCGCAGCAGGAAGTTGGCGTCCTGCTGGCTGCCCAGCGCCTGCGCCCGGGCGGTGACGCCGAGGTGTTCGGCGGCGATGCGTTCGGCCTCGGCTGCGGTCGTGCGGGGTACGGGAAGAGCGTCCTCGGTGAAGAAGTCGATCGTGCGGTGCTCGTCGGGCAGCATGTGGGTTCCTCGGCTGGTGTGGGCGAACAGGGCTCGGACGCTCGCCCGACTCAGTCGACGTGCCACAGGAAGCGGTGCGTGTGGATCGCGAAGTAGGGGAAGTTCTCCACGGACGCGACACCCTCGACCGGCCGGACGACGTCGTTGACGAAGTCCAGGAGGTCCCGGGGCTGAGGGCACACCACCTCCACGAACAGGTCGAAACCGCCTGCCGTCAGGACGGTGTACACGACCTCGTCGTGCCGGGACAGTTCGTCGGCGACAGCCCGGGGGTCGCCGTCGATGCGCAGGCCCAGCAGCGCCATCGTCTGCCGGCCCATGGTCATCGGGTCGGTGACGCCGACGACCTGGACCGTGTGGCTGTCGATCAGCCGCTGCAGCCGGTGCCTCGCGGCCGAGGGGGACAGCCCGACCTTCGGTCCCAGATCGGCGTACGGGATCCGGCCGTCGACCTGCAGTTCCCGCAGGATGGCGCGGTCGATGTCGTCCATGGGTCACCTCCCCTTCCTGCCCGTGAACGGCAGGCTGGTGCATGTTTCAAGCACCATGCCGGATTCACTCGCTTGATTCAAGCGCACTGACGATGGAATCGAGCGAGCGGGGCGTGCGGCTCCGGCCCTGGGCGTTTCGCTCGACATCGGTCGCTTAGGCTGGTTCCCCGTCGCCGGTGAGGAGACGCAGGTTCGCAGGTCGCGGCGGCGTGTGCGCTCGCCGTCCGTCGAGGGAGGCGTACGCGTGGCAGTTGCTGGGGGGCGGTCGCCGAAGCGGCTCCAGCGGGGGACCCTGTCCCAGGGGCTCATCGTGGGGACCGCGCTGCGGATCCTCGACGAGGACGGGCCGGACGCGCTGACCTTCCAGCGGCTGGGCAAGGAGCTGTCCTCCTCCGCGACCGCCGTCTACCGGTACTTCGCGAGTCGCGACCACATCATGGTCGCCGTCGCGGACGAGCTGGACAGGATCTCCCTGGAGGGGTACGAGCCGCACGAATCGTGGGCCGAGTCGCTGCGGGACCTCGCGACCCGGGCCTGGGACACCGCGCTGGACCACCCGGCGGCCGCCGCGCTCTGCATGGGCAGGGTCACCCGGGGCGTGCACGAACTGCGTGCAGTCGACGCCGTCCTGGAGGCATTCCATCGCGGCGGCTGGCGCGGCCGGGCGGCCGTCCTGCACTACCAGGCGTTCTCGAACTTCTTGCTCTCCGTCGCCAGCAACAACGCCTGGCGGCTCGTCAACCAGCGGTTCGGCACCGAGGTGAACTGGGTGCAGGAGTACCAGCCGGCGAATCCTGACGCGTACCCCTACGCGGAGGCGTCGAAGGAGTATCTGCGCAGCATCGACATGACGGACGTCTTCCGCCGGCAGACGGACCTCGTCCTCGCCGCCCTGGAGGCGGAGGCGGCCACACTTCCGCGCGACTGACGCGCGAGGTTTCCGCGCGGCGGATACGGCCCCTGCCGCGTGACCGCCGCGCGCTCCTGAGGCGGCCGGTGCGAGTCGCTGCCGCACGAAGCACCTGCGTGGCGGACGCGCGGCGCTCCCAGGGCGGTCGGCGTGGGTCCCTCCTGCGCGGCTGACGTCGGAGCGCCTGTGTGGCGGACGCGCGACGTGCGCTTGCGGGTCGGCGCGGCTCGGTCCCCTCTGGCGTGCGCGCGGCGCTCCCGCGTGGCCGATGGTGTCCCAGCCGGGTTTCCCGCGCGGCGTGCACGCGGCGCTCCCCGGCAGTCGGCGCGGGGCGCTCCCGCGCGCGGGAGGCCGGTCGCGCGCCCACGCGAAGGGGGCGGGCGCCCCTGCGCGCGCTGACACGCGTCACTCTTCGACGGCGTCGGACGGCAGCCCTCGCGCGGCCGAAGGCGGCGGCAGGATCGGCACGCGCAAAGATAGTGAACGCTATTGACTACGTCGTTAACTTGGCGGCATCCTCTCCCCACCGAGTGCTCCACGGCTCGCTTTCGAGCGGCGTCCACCGAGCGCCGCGCGCACCGCCTCCACCCCGAACTGCTCGCGCTCGTCCACCCGATCCGTGCGACCTGTGCAGAGCGCGACACCCTCTCCAGGAGCACCCATGCGCCAGACCCGTACCCGCGTGGTCCCCGTGACCGCGGCCGTCGCCATGACGGCCGTACTCGCCGGCTGTACCACCACGGGATCGACGTCCGGAGACGCGAGCGGCGGCGGCGACGCCACGACGACGAAGATCCGGACGACGATCGACGTGCCGGCCAGCTTCGACCCCGCCAAGGCCCTGTCCCTCCCGGACTACCAGCTCGCCCGGAACAGCTACGACACCCTCGTGCGCAAGGACGACGGCGGGCTCGTGGGCGGGCTCGCCACCAAGTGGACGAGCACTCCCACCGCGGCCACGTTCACCCTGCGGGCCGACGTGACCTGCGCCGACGGGACGCCGATCACGCCGGAGGTCGTCAAGGCGTCCCTCGACCGTTTCGTCGACCCGAAGACGGCCGCGCCCGATCTCCCCACGATCTTCGGCCCCGGCAACACGGTGAAGGTGACCGCCGACGACGCGGCCCGCACCGTGAAGGTCACGCTCGCCCGGCCGTGGGGCGACATGGTCGCGGGTCTGTCGGTCGCCAGCACGGGCATCGTCTGCCCGGCGGGACTCAAGGACCTGAAGGCGCTCGCCGCCGGCAAGGCCAAGGGCTCCCAGTCCGGCCCGTACGTCCTCGCCAAGTCCCAGTCCGGCGTCTCGTACACCTACACGCTGCGCCCGGAGTACAAGGCATGGCCGGCCTGGCGCACGAAGATCCCCGGCAAGGTCGCCGCGACGACGGAGTACCTCGTCTCGCCCGACCCGACCGCGACGGGCAACCTCGTCACGAGCGGCCAGCTCGACATCGGCAAGATCGACGCATCCGGCATCCCGCGCTTCGACGGCGTGGACGGCCGCAGCGTGAGCGTCAGCCGGTTCTCCGACTTCTATCTCCTCTTCAACGAACGGCCCGGCACGGTCTTCGCGGACGTCGCCACCCGCCGGGCCGTCGCCCAGGCCGTCGACCGCGCCGCCTTCACCAAGGTCGTCTCCAAGGACACGGGCGAGCCGTCGACGATGTTCGTGCAGAAGAACATCCCCTGCAACGACCCCGCCACCTCCTTCCTCGTACCGAAGGACAAGGCCGCGGCGGCCGATGTGCTCAAGGGCAAGAAGATCCGCCTCGTCGGCCCCCAGGTGGTCGGGCCGGCCGGCGCCGGGAACCAGTACATCCAGGAGGCGTTGCGGGCCGCGGGCGCGGACGTCACCCTCGCCAACGTCGATGTCGGGGCCTGGGTCGGGACCGTGTTCGGCAAGCCCGACGCCTGGGACCTCACCGTCTTCGCCGACCTCAACTTCCTCGGCAGCCTCGCCAACCCGCTCGCCAAGTTCGTGGGCCCGACCGTCCCCGAGGGCGGCGGCAACCTCGGCGCGGTGAAGAATCCCGCGTTGGACAAGGCCTTCGCCCAGGGCACCGAGGCGACGACCGCCAAGGCCCGCTGCGCCGCCTACCAGAAGGCCGCCAAGGCCGCGATCGCGCAGGTGGACGCGGTGCCGCTGGTCAACGACCCGTTCATCTACGCACTGCGCGAGGGATTCAGCGCACAGATGCTCGGCGGCTCGCTCGACGACCCGATCCTGCGCATCACCGGCTGACGGACCCCGCCCGCACGGCGCGCGGACCCGTGCCACCGGACCCCGGCGTCCGGCACGGGGAACCGCGCGCCGCCTCGGAGCCCCCTCCCGCGTCCCTCGCACCTATCCGACAGGAGCCCCCTGGTGATCGACCCGTTCAGTACCGCCCAGCAGATCGCTGACCTCATACGCACCAAAGAGGTCAGCCCCGTGGAGGTCGCCGAGACCTACCTCGACCGCATCGAGCGGATCAACCCCGCCGTCAACGCCGTCGTCTGGCTCGACACCGACGCCGTGCGCGCGGCGGCCGTCCGGGCGGAGCGGGCGGTGCTGCGCGGTGACCGGCTCGGCCCCCTGCACGGCGTCCCCGTCCCCATCAAGGACCTCAGCTCCGTCGCGGGACAACCCAACACGATGTCCTCACTGGCGATCAGGGACACCCCGCAGACCGTCACGGACCCCGACGTCCAACTCCTCCTCGACGCCGGTGCTATCCCGCTCGGCCGGACGAACTCGCCCGAGTTCGGCGCCCTGACGGTCTCCGAGAACGCGCGGCACGGCAAGACGCGCAACCCGTGGAACCCGGCGCACACCTCCGGCGGATCCAGCGGCGGCGCGTCGGCGGCCGTGGCCGCAGGGCTGGCACCGGTGGCGCACGCCGGCGACGGCGGCGGCTCGATCCGGGTCCCGGCGTCCGTCACCGGCCTCGTCGGCCTCAAGCCGAGCCGGGGACGCGTACCCGCGTTCGTCCGGGGCTGGGAACACTCGACGACCGAAGGCGCGATCACCCGCACCGTGCGCGACGCGGCCCTCATGCTCGACGTCATGGGTCGTGCCGACCGGCTCGCCTGGTACAGCGCGCCCGAACCGGGCCGCCCGTACATCGAGGAGATCGGCGCCGACCCGGGGCGCCTGCGGATCGGCCTCCTCCTCGACGCACCGACCGGGCTGCCGGTCGACGAGGAGTGCCGCACGGCGGCACTGACGACCGCGCAGGCACTGCGCGACCTCGGGCACGACGTCGTCGAGGCCCGCCCGAAGATGTTCTCCTACGAGGCGATCATGGGCTTCACCTGGACGATCATCAGTGCCTCCACCTACGCCATCGAGGTCGACGACCCCGACGCGGTGGACCCCTACATCCGGCGCCGCCGCGAGACCGCCCTGGAGGTCAGCGCGGGGGACTACGCCCGGACGGCGGCGCGCCTGCAGGCCGAGTCGCGTGACGTGGTGGCCCAGTGGGGCAGGGACTTCGACGTTCTCCTCACCCCGACCACGGCCGTCGTGGCGCCGCCGGTCGGCCCCGTGTACGACGAGGCGAACTCCGACCCGGACGGCCCACGGGCCACCGAGACCCGGATGGTCTCGTTCACCGCGTTCGTCAACATCGCCGGGCTGCCCGCGATCTCGCTGCCCGTCCACACGACCGCGGACGGACTGCCGGTCGGCGCGCAACTCATCGGCGCGCCCTACGACGAGGCGACGCTGCTGCGCCTGTCGGCCCAGCTCGAACCCCGGTTCCGCTGGCATGAGCGGCACCCGGACGACGCGGCACTCGCGGCGGCGCTGTGAGCGCCGGGTCCGCGGCCCCGACCGGGCCTGTACCGGTCGTCCCGGCCGGTCCGCTGCCGACCGCCCCCGCCGGCCGCGTCACCCGGCTGCGGCTGCGCGGTGGCTGGGCCGGGTTCGCCGTCCGCCGGGCGGGCGGGCTGCTGATGTCCATGACCCTGCTCGTCCTCGTGACGTTCCTCATCGTGCCCCTGCTGCCCGGGGACCCGGCCCGTGCCATCGCCGGCACCAGCTCGTCCCCGGCCACGCTCGCGGCGATACGCGAACGGCTGGGCCTCGACGAGCCGTTGGCGACGCGGTTCGTCCACTACCTCGGCGACATCGCCTCCGGACGGCTCGGCACCTCCTTCCGGTTCGACACCCCGGTCGCGGACATCATCGCGACCCGGCTGCCGTACACCGTCCAGCTCGTCATCCCGGCCGTCCTGCTCTCCCTGCTCATCGCCGTACCCCTCGGCATGACCGTCGGTGTCCTCACTCGCGACGGACGCCGCCGCCGGCTCGGCGTCGGCTTCGGCACGCTCGCCGGTCTGCTCGCGTCGGCGCCGGTCTACGTCGTCGCGACCCTCCTCATCGTGCTGTTCTCGATCAGTCTCGGTCTGCTGCCGTCCGGCGGCGCCACCACACCGAGCGCGCTGATCCTGCCGATCGCCGCGCTCTGCATCGGTCCGGCCTTCGCCATCGCCAGGGTCGTCCGGCAGGAGACGGCCTCCGTCCTCGCCCAGGACTACATGAGGACCGCCCGCGGCCACCGTCTGGGATCCGTACGGCTCCACCTGCGCCACGCGCTGCCCAACCTGGTGACGAGTGTCCTCACCCTGAGCGGTCTCGTCCTCACGTCCCTGCTCGGCGGGACGATCATCCTGGAGAACGTCTTCACCTATCCGGGGCTCGGCACCGAGGTCGTCCAGGCGATCATCTACAAGGACTATCCGGTGATCCAGGGCATCATCCTCGTCGTCGGCATGCTGGCCCTGCTCGTCAACCTCCTCGTCGACGTGGTCCTAGGGATCGTCGACCCCCGCACTCTTGAGGGAGGGCGTCGTGGCCACTGACACGACCGTGCGCCGGTGGCGCCGCAACCCGTCGCTGGTGGCCGGCGCGGTGATCCTCGGACTGCTCGTCCTCGTCGCCCTCGTGGCCCCCCTGCTGTTGCGCGGCCCTGCCGAGACGCTCACCGGCGACACCCGGCTCGGACCCGGTGCCGGGCATCTCCTCGGCACCGACGCGTTCGGCCGTGACGTCCTCGCCCGGGCGCTCGTCGCGACCCGGCTCACCCTGCTCATGGCCGCCGCGGCCACCGCCGTCTCGTTCGTCGTCGGCGTCGCGATCGGCGCGCTGGTCCACCTCGCACCCGGGTGGCTGCGCGAGACCTCCCTGCGGCTGATCGACTCGGCGGTGGCCTTCCCCTCGCTCGTCCTCGCCCTCGTCGTCGCGGCGGTGCTCGGACCGGGCACGGTGTCCGCGATCGTCGCGATCGCCGTCGCCGGTGTCCCCGGATTCGCCCGCCTGACGGCGAATCTCGCCGCGACCGTCGCGGACAAGGACTACGTCCTCACCGCCCGCCTGCTCGGCGTTCCCGGCCTGCGCATCCTGGGCCGGCACGTCCTGCCGAACATCAGCGGGCCGCTGCTGGTGCTCCTCAGTTCGAGCTTCACCCTGTCCCTGCTCGACATCAGCAGCCTGTCGTTCGTCGGCCTCGGTGTACAGAACCCGCAGTACGACTGGGGCCGCCTGCTCAACGAGGCACTGCCGTCGATCTTCGCCCAGCCGTCGCTCGTCCTCGCCCCGTCGATCATGCTCATCGTCACCGGTGTGGGCGCCATGCTCCTCGGGGACGGCGTGGCCTCGCTGGTCGACCCGCGCACCCGCGGCGCGGCGCCCGCCCCGGCGCAGGACGGTGTGGCACGGCCGTCGGCGTCGCTGCCGGGCGGCACGGGGGCAGCGGTCGGTCCGGACCCGGACGGGCTGCTGACCGTCGCCGGGCTCACCGTGCGGGCCGGCGAGCGGACCCTCGTCGACGACGTGTCGTTCACCATCGCAGCCGGCCAGATCGTCGGCCTCGTGGGGGAGTCGGGCTCGGGCAAGTCCACCATCGCCATGGCGGTCGCGGGCCTGCTCCCCGAGGGCGTGCGGGCCAGCGCCTCGCACCTCACCCTCGACGACCTCGACCTGCTCGCGGCGCCGCCGGAGCGGCGGCTCGCCACCGAGATCGGCATCGTCTACCAGGACCCGATCGGCACGTTCAACCCCGCACTCAGGCTCGGCACCCAGCTCACCGAGGTGGCCAGGGTCCACCTGGGGACACCCAGGCGCCGGGCGGCACAGGACATGGTCCGCGCCCTGGCCGACATCCGCGTCACCGAGCCGGACCGGCGGCTGCGCCAGCACCCGCACGAGCTGAGCGGCGGCATGCTCCAACGCGCCTCGATCGCCTCCGCGACGACGACGAACCCCCGGCTGCTCATCGCCGACGAGCCGACGACGGCCCTCGACGTCACCGTCCAGGCGGAGGTACTGCGCCAGTTCCGGCGCATCAACCGCGAGCACGGCACGGCGATGCTGTTCATCTCGCACGACATCGGCGTGGTCGGCGTGCTCTGCGATACCGTCCTGGTGCTGCACGGCGGCCGGGTCGTCGACCGGACGACGGGCGCCGACCTGCGCCGGGGGACGGTCACCCACCCCTACACCCGCGCGCTGCTCGCGGCGACCCCCGCCGCGGTCGAGGCCGGCGGAACCCTCAGCGCGGTCCGGTGGACGGCCGACGCCCACGCGGCACAGCCGGACGGGGCGCCGACGGAGGACCTTACCGACACAGCCGCGGACCGATCCCCGGCCGCGGAAGGGAGCCACTGATGTCCGCCACCGCCAACCCGTCGGAGACGCACGCTGCCACCACCCCGCTGCTGCGCGTCGAGGACCTCACCGTCGAGCTCGGGCACGGCGTCGCGGCCCGCAGGGTGCTCAGGTCGGTCTCCTTCGACATCCCCCGGGGCAGCACCCTCGCCCTCGTCGGGGAGTCCGGGTCGGGCAAGACGACGCTCGCGCGGACACTCGTCGGCGTCCATCGGCCGTCGAGTGGCCGGATCCTCGTGGACGGAGCCCCGCTGCGCCCCGCGCGCGGACGGGCGGGGGCCGCGACGGTCCAGATGATCCCCCAGGACCCGTACTCCTCGTTCGATCCGCGGCGCACCGTCGCGCAGTCGCTCGCCGAGGCACTCGATCCGGTCCGGGCCAGGGTCGGACCGGCCCGGGCCCGGATCGCCGAACTGCTCGGCCAGGTGAGCCTGGACCCCGACGGCATGGACCGCTACCCGCACGAGTTCTCCGGAGGACAGCGGCAGCGACTGGCGATCGCACGGGCCCTCGCACCGGGGCCCCGCTTCGTCATCGCCGACGAGATCACCTCGGCCCTCGACCTGACGACCCAGGCCGAGATCCTCAACCTGCTCGCCGACCTGCGCCGCCGGCTCTCGCTGACGATGCTGTTCATCTCCCACGACCTGGCCGTGGTCCGGCACGTGAGCGACTCTGTCGCGGTCCTGCTGCACGGGGACCTCGTCGAACTCGGCCCGACCGGGGCCACGTTCGCCGAACCGAGCCACCCGTACACCGCCCAACTCCTCGCGTCCGTACCGGGCGACCCGAGGTTCCGCCTCGACGAGGAGCCCGCCACGGTGTGAACCACCGGACGCGGTGCGCCTCTCCGGCCCGCCGACCGGCTCAGGCCGTTCGGCGGGCCGGGCCGCGCTGCGCGACCTGAGTCGTGTGAGTCCTGTGAGCCGTGTGCGGTCAGGACAGGAACAGGCGGGTTCCGCTCAAGGCCAGGAACGTACAGGCGAGAGTGAAGAGGCTCTGCACGACGCAGGTGATCGGCATGCGAAGCCGGGCGTGCGTGATCGCGCTGGTCGCGGCCACGGCCGGGATGCCCCAGACGGTGAGCCACACCAGCATGGGGACATCGCCGGTCGAGGACGAGACCATGGTGCCGTAGCCGAACATGACGAGCAGGTGCGCGGTGACCACGACGATCACGGCGTCCACGATCAGGAACAGCAGGGCGACCGCGATGTCGAGCAACCAGGCGCGACGTTCTCGGCCATGAGGTGTTACCGGTGGGTCCTGGGCGTCCTGCGCGTCCTGCGCGTCCTGCGCGTCCTGGGGAGGTGAGGCCATGTGCCGACTGCACCACGGAATGGTCCGTTCGACTCCGTGCAGGGCTGGACAGGGATCCGACCGTGACCATCGGTCCGCACTCCGGGTCGGCTGCCCCGCGACCGCACGCCCGAGCGGCAGCCGGGCCGAGGGAACCTGACCGGAATCCGACCCTGATCCGGACGTTATGGGCCCGTGAGCCACGTTGTGCAGGCTGGTGCCATGCGTCTGCTCCCTCGCCGCCCTGCCATCGTGTCGATGTGCCTCTGCGCGACCACCCTGCTGGCCACGGGGTGCTCGGCCGACGGCGGCGATCCGGCACCGTCGCCCCCGTCTCCCACCCGGCGGGACGACGGCGCGGTCAACCGGGCCGACGTGAACGGCGACGGCCATGCCGACGTGGTCGTCAACGGCTGGTACAAGGAGCCGAAGTCAGGCGGCGACTGGCACAACAACCGTTTCGTCGCCCTCGCCGCGCCCGGCGGGCCGAAACCGGCAGCGGCCTTCCGCCTCGCGGACCGCTACGCCAGGCCCGACCCCAGGCTCACCGGCTCGCCGATCTCACAAGACCGGTCGGTTCAGTTCACGGCGGATCTCGATGACGACGGTTACGCCGACATCGTCGTCCGCAACCCGCTGAGCCACCCCAGCGGTACGCACACGCTCGAACAGCGCATCGTCTGGGGAGGACCGAAGGGCCCCACGGGCGCCACCGAACTGCCGGCCGACCTCCTCCGCGCCACCGCTGCCGGGGACTTCGACGGGGACGGCGCCCTCGATCTGCTGACCCTCGCGGAACCCGGCAGCGAGTACGACCGAAAGCCGCAGCGCGCCGCCGTCCTGTACGGCCCGCTGAGCCGCGACGGCGGGATCCCCCGCGACACATCCACGGTCGACGTGGGCCAGGAGGGCTGGGCGACCGTGGCCCACGCCGTCGTCGGCGACTTCGACGGCGACGGCCGGGACGACCTGGTGACCAAGGCCGCGTACGACGAGGAGGACGTCCGCCTGGAGGAGGACATGCCCGAGGACGTCGTCGACGCCGTGTTCCACCGGGGAACGGCTCACGGGCTGAAGCCCACCGGTGCCGTACCCGGGATCACGAGCCGGGAGCCGGGCCTGGCCGACGGCGCCGTCCCCGTGGCCGTGGGGGACTTCGACGGCGACGGCCACGCCGACATCCTCGCCCGGCAGGGCTACCGGGAAGCCGTTGTCGTCCACGGCAGCGACAAGGGGCCCGGCCGGGGGAGGACCGAGAGCGAGCTCGGCAGACTGGACACCGTCGGCGCCCTCACCGTCGGAGATGTCGACGGCGACGGGCGCGACGACATCGCCACGCAGTCCCCCGGGGACGATCGCCGCATCGGCCGGGTGATCGTGGTGCTCAGCGGGAAGGACGGACTCGGACCGGCCCGCAGCGTCGAGATCGACCGGTACGCGATCGGTCTCGGTGGCTCCCCGCAGCACTCGGGAGACCGTGACTTCTTCGGCTGGGACCTGCACCTCGCCGACCTCGACACCGACGGCCGCGCCGAGCTGCTCATCGGCACGTTCGGCTTCAACAAGCCTCGCAAGGACGCTGGTTACTGGATCCTGCGGGGAACGAAGGACGGCCCGTCGACGACGGACCGCCGCTTCATCAGGACCCGGGACTTCGGGCCCGGCTGACCCCTCCGGCCGGCGGCACCGGACGGGAGGTCCGCCGGGGCCGCCTCACACCCCGCTGGAGGGGGACCGCGGCTCGCGGACCACGGCGACGCCTCCCGCGGGGGCGGTGACCTTGCCTGCGACCGGTCTGCCGGTCCTGAACCTGGACATCCGCTCCTCCTCCACCACCGCGGGAAGCGTCGTCGTCCAGAACACCGCCTCCGGAGCCGACGCCCAGAAGTGGACGCTCCACCGACGGCGGCAACGGCTACTACAAACTCCGGAACGTCAACAGCACCTTGGTCGCGGGCGTCGCGCAGTCCTCCACCGCCGACGGCGCGGGCATCGCGCAGGGGAACAGCGTTGATTTTGACGATCAGCTCTGGAAGATCGTCCGCGTCACCTGACCCGCCCCTCACCACACCGGACCACCGGGCCCGCCGAGCAGAGTTCGGGGGGCCCGGCCCACGAGGCGGACCGTGGCCGGGCGAGCCGACGCCTAGAGGCCCAGTACCTCGCCGTACTTGAAGACACCGTTGACCAGCGCGAAGCCGAACGGGGTCAGTGCCTTGCCCGGCGGGTAGGCCTCCACGCCGCTGCTCGGCACGAACCAGACGCCGCCCGACGTGGGCCCACCGGCGTTCTCGCCGGGCGCGCTCACCGCGGTGTCCCGCAGACCGTCCCGGTTGTAGTCGCCGACGGCCACTTGGGCGCCGAAGCGGTCGCCTGCCTCGGCCGCGCCCTGCATGTTCGGGGTGCTCTGGCTGCGGGCGAGGCCACCACGGGGACCGTCCTTCGTACCGTTCAGGACGACGTAGCCGCCCGCGTCCTTCAGGGTGCCCACGTCCTCACCGGGCACGCCGACCACCAGTTCGGGCATGTCGTCGCCGTTCAGGTCACCGGCGGCCAACGCGGCGCCGAAGTCGTCGCCGTCCTCGGCGTTGCCCCCGACATCGGGGCTCGACTGGGTGACGCACTCGTTCTCGGTGCCGAACGCCGCGGTCTTCGAGCCCTTGAACAGGAGCACCGCACCGCCGAGCCGGTCCTGGCAATGGGTCGTGTCCGACTCGGAGTTGGGTTTCACGGGACCGACCGCGAGGTCGTCGGTGCCGTCCCGGTCGAAGTCGGCGACGGCGAGCGCACTGCCCCGGTCGGGGTCGGACCACCACTGGGCGGGCCTGGCCCGGTCGTCCCAGCGGGTGATGAAGGTGCCGGAGTCGTCCAGGGCCTGCCAGGTGGTCGCGAGGTCGTCCCGGCCGTCGCCGTCGAAGTCACCGGTCGCCAGGTCGAGGGTGCGGCCGCCCATGCTGTACCTGCGCAAGGAGGTGCTGGTCACCGGGGCGGAGGTGAGCGGGCCCGGGCGGAACCGGAGGGTGGCGTCCTCCTCGCTGTTCTCCCCGTACGCGAGGTCGGCGTCACCGTCGCCGTCGTAGTCACCCGCGGTGACGGTGCTGCCGATGCTGCTGTACTCGGTCGTGCCTCTGGCCACGGTGGTGCCCTTGATGTCCCCGTTCGAGTAGTCCAGGACGGTGATGATGCCCTCGTCCTTGTACTGGTCGGAGGTGAGCGATTCGCCGCTCGCGCCGACGGCGAGCTCGAAGTCGCCGTCGCCGTCCACGTCGACGGGCGTCACGGAGGAGCCGAAGCGGTCGCCCGCCTCGGGCGTGCCGGGTATGCCCGGCTCGGCCTGGCCGATTTCACCGTTGGACTGGTACGGGGCCACCGAGCCACCGTAGATCACGCTGACATAGCCCGCCTCGGCCTTGCCGTTCACGGTGGAGTCCGGCATGCCGACCGCGATGTCCAGGTATCCGTCGCCGTTGAAGTCGAACCGCACGGTCGTCGCAGCCGCGGCGCTCCCGGCGAGCGGCAGGGTCAGGCCGGTTGCGGTCAGTGCCGCCACGGCGGCGGTGGCGGCAAGTGTGCGTACGCGCACGGTCAACTCCCAAGTAGAAATGGTGAATGAGGGCCGAAGGCGATGTGCTCTCGGGGGGTGTGACACACGAGGTGGAGGAAGGGTTGTGTGAAGGTGGCCGCCCGAGCGACACGACGGGGTGTCACCGTCGGACGAAGCGCACATTCCAGCCGCCGGGAGGGCTGAGTCGGCCCACAGGGGGTAGCCGGGACGCAGGAGACAGTTGCCGCTACCGAGGGACGGAGTCGCATGCCGCGCATGATGGAACGGATCAAGCAGTTCGCAAGCAGCCCGCAGGGGCGTCGGGTGGCCGAGCAGGCGCGACGGGCCGCTGCCGACCCCCGCCGTCGGAGTCAGGCCAAGAGCCTGCTGGGCAAACTCCGCGGCCGACGCTGACCGCCTCCCGCTCCCGGCGGGTGTCCGGCCGGTGAGGTGGCTTCTTCCTTTTCCGGCAGGGGAGTTGCCTTCTGCCAGGACGGGAGAATCGTGAACGACGGTGGATTCGCCGGAGTGACCACGGGGGCGAATACGGCTTGACGCATTCGCCCGTACGAGTTGTCTTTGTCGCGGGTTCGCCGGTATTCGCATGCCGAAGTCGGCTGCGGAGCAGCCTTCGTGCATGGAGAATGCCGCATCTGACGGAACAGCGTCGGCAGAGGGGATCCTGTCTGGACTTGAGGTCGTCTTCACGGCGGACTTCGCGTCCACCCGTCAATGGGTGGCGGGGCGTTCGTGGGCCTATCCGAACGGCGGACCGGTCAACCCCGGTGACAACAAGCTGGACTACCTGACGGCCGACCCCGCCTACAGCCGTTCGGGTACGTTCCGCGCCACCCGCCGCAGGGACGGCCGGTGGAAAGCGGGGCTGCTCACCACGGAGGAGAGCGAGGAGGCGTTCACCGTCCGCGCGGGGGACGTGCTGGAGGCGCGGGTCAGGTTGCCGTACGAGGCCGGAGCCTGGCCGGCGATCTGGACCTGGCGGGACGGCGACCAGGAGATCGACGTCTTCGAGTACCACCCCGACAACCCCGACCTCCTGGAGCTGACCAACCACGTTCGCGGTGCCAACCTCTACTACCGTGATCCCGCCATCAGTCCGGGTGCCTGGGTCGACCTCCGCGTCGAGTTCGGTGTGCGGTCCGTGATCTGGTGGGTGAACGGCACTCGGGTCTTCGCCGACCGCCGCGGCGTGGGGCGTTCCTGGCACGCCTATCTCATCGTCAACCTGTCGGTGTGCGCGGGTCGTTATCATCCGCCGCCGGCTCCCCATGTGAAGGAGATGTCGTACACGGTCCAGAGCCTCGTGGTGCGGCGGCCGGTCAGGCTTCTGGAGGAACTTTCCGACGATCCCGAAGACGCGGACGACAGTGGCGGAACGTGATCCCTGCATTTCCGGATCGGTCTCCTGGGGGCACGAGGGGAAATGCATTTCTGGTGCCGCACAAAAAACATGCGTCCAGGGGTGATCAAGGGAAAACGACAGGAGCCCGTCAGTATCCGATGCCGCCTGACCGGAGAAGTCCCGGCGGCACCACGCACTCCAGCGGCGGGCACCTACGAAACGGTAGGCGCCCGCCGCGGCGTCGTTCCATCAGATACTCCGACAGTTGGGAGGAGGTGTGGCTGCCCAGCGGCAGGACGGCCCGGTCGGCGTCGTAGTCGACGTTCTGGAACACCATGGCCGAAGCCCGCAGGGGCATGCCCTGGACCTCGACGCACACCACGGAGTCGTTGGCGTGCGGTGCCGTGGCCGCCACGGTGACGTTGATCTGGTCGGTGACGGTGTAGGGGAGGGACACCGAGGGGTGGTTGAGCAGATGCACGCGGCTGATCGTGTTGTCGATCACCGGGATCTGCAGCCGGCCGTTCGTGGGCCAGCTGCAGCACTTCGTCGGCTCCGTCGAGTACGGGCCCCTCACCGCCGGCTCCCCGCTCGTCGTCGTACTCGGTCACCAGAAGTGCGGTGCCATCAAGGCGGCGTACGAGGCGATCAAGGACGGTGAGAACCTGCCGGGCAACCTGCAGTCGATCGGTCGAGGCCCTGCGCCCGGCCTGCGAGGACATCGCCAGGCCCAAGCACGCCGACCCGTCGACGGGATGATCCGCGCCCACGCCAACCGGACCGCCGCCGACCTGCGGTCCAACGCCGCCCTCGCCCCCTTGGTGAAGAAGGGTGACCTGAGCGTGGACACCGCCCGCATGGAGACGCTCACGGGAGCACCGTCCGCCTGACGCGGGGCCCGCGGCCCACGGGGCACCGCCTGCCGGCGGTCCTGTGGAGAGCGGGACCGGAGCGAGGCGCCCCGGCCTTCCTGGACCGGCTGTCGGACCTGCCGTCTACCATGCCCGGTCATGGCCGACGATGTGCTCGACTACTCCCAGCCCGGACCCTTCACCACCCTGGACGCGACACAGCTCCGGCTCGTCGAGAGCCTGCCGGACGACCCTGTCGGCATCTGCGCCGTCGCGCAGGGCCTGGTCGTGCAGCCCGCGGACGCCGTGGTGTCCGGCGTCGGTGAGGCGCGGCTCGCGGAGAGGAACATCCGGTCGGTCAGTGAGCTGATCGCCACTCTGATCGCCTTGGATCCGGCCCCGTTGCGGCAGGCTCGCGCCCCCGAGACGCGAGTGATCGGGACCTGTCGGCACTTCGCGACCCTCGCCTGCGCGTTCCTGCGGGCGAAGGGCATCCCCGCGCGGGCTCGGTGCGGCTTCGGGACCTACTTCCTGGACGGCTGCGGCGTCGACCACTGGATCACCGAGTACCGGGACGTTGACCGGCGGCGCTGGGTGCGCGTCGACACCGAGCACCTCGGGTCGTCGTATGTCGAGCGGCCCGAGGATCTCGCCGCGGGCGAGTTCCTGACCGGCGGCGAGGCATGGGTTCAGTATCGTCAAGGATCGGTCGACGGGCAGAAGTTCGGGGTGGCCGGTGTCGATTTCGCCTGGGGACCGGCCGAGATCAGCGGCAACGTGGTCCGTGATCTCGCGGCGCTCTGCAAGAGGGAGATGCTGAACTGGGACGAATGGGGCCGGATGGGCGATGCCTACCAGGGACGGACGGGACCCGACTACGACCAGCTCATCGACGAGGTCGCCGACGCCTGCTCCCGGGACGACCCGCTCGCCCTGACCGGCCTGTTCGCCCGAGCGGACCTGGCGGTACCCCACGACATGGCCGGCTGACCGGATCCGGGACGGGCAGCACGAGGAGCAAGGAGAGAGCAGCATGGCGATTCAGCGGATGGACAACGTCGGCATCGTCGTCGAGGACATGGATGCCGCCGTCGCGTTCTTCGTGGAACTCGGTATGGAACTGGAGGGCAGGGGTCAGGTCGAGGGTCCCGTCGCCGACCAGTGCACCGGGCTCGACGGCGTGCGCTGTGACATCGCGATGCTCCGGGCCCCGGACGGCCACAGCCGGCTCGAACTGGCGAAGTACCGCAGCCCCGCGGCGACCGGCGCCGGACCGCGCGACCGGCCGCACAACATCCTGGGCACCCACCGCGTCATGTTCGCCGTCGACGACATCGAGGACACGGTGGCCCGCCTGCGCCCGCACGGCGCCGAACTCGTCGGCGGGATCGCCCGGTTCGAGGACAGCTACCTGCTCTGCTACGTCCGCGGACCGGAAGGCATCATCGTCGGTCTGGCCGAGCAACTGCGCTGAGGAGAGGCTCGGCTGTCGTCGTGGGCCGGGCGTCCTGCGGTCGAACGGCACCGCGAGGTCTGCAACTCCCTTGCTCCCGGCGAGTGGAATACGGATATGGGGTATCTATCACTCCATGGGAGTTCATTTCATCACAGGCGCTGGTTCGGGGATCGGTGCGGCGGTCGCGGAGCTGTTCGCCGAGCGGGGAGAGGAACTGTGGCTGCTGGCGCGGGACGAGGCGCGGGCGGGGGAGCTGCGTGACCGCTTTCCGGGGAGCCGGACACTGGTGGCCGATCTGTCCACGCCGGGGTCGATACGGGCCCGGCTGGCGGTCGTTGCCCTGCCCGGACGGCTGGACTCGCTCGTGCATGTGGCCGGCGTGATCGAGTCGGGCCGGGTGGAGGAGCTGGACGCGGAGGTCTGGCGGGACACGCTCGCGGTGAACCTCGTCGCCCCGGCCGAGCTGACGGGAGTGCTCCTGCCGGCGCTGCGCGAGGGCGGAGGACACGTCGTGTTCGTCAACTCGGGGGCCGGCGTGCACGCCCCGCCGCGACTGAGTGCCTACGCGGCGTCCAAGTTCGGTCTGAAGGCGCTCGCGGAGTCGTTGCGGGCCGAGGAGTACGGGCACGGAGTCCGGGTCACCACCGTGTATCCCGGGGAGACGGACACCCCCATGCAGGTCAAACTGCACGAGCAGTTCGGTCTCCCCTACGAGCCGCAGGCTCATATGCGTGCGACGTCGGTCGCGGCCGCCCTGGTCATGGCGCTTGATCTGCCGCAGGACGCGACGATGAGCGATGTGATGCTGCGCCCGGGGTGCTGAGCCCGTCCCCCGGGCGGCCGGAGCCGGTGCGGCCCGACGGGGGCCGCCCGGTGCCGGACGCACCGGCGTGCCAGTGGCCCATCAGGTCGGCGTAGAGCGGAAACCGGGCCAGCAGCGTGTCGTGCGTGCCGATCGCCGGGCGGGTTCCGTCCAGGAGCAGCACCCGGTCGGCGCGGCGGGCCACGGACAAGCGGTGCGCGACGGTGACGACGGTGCCGGGACGACGCCGGAACGCCTCCTCCACGCGCCGCTCGGCCGTCGCGTCCAGGTGACGGGTGGCCTCGTCGAGGATGACGAGCCGGGCGGCGGAGAGGTAGACGCGTGCCAGGGCCACCAGCGCGCGTTCCCCAGAGGACAACGCGGCGGGGTCGACCGGGCCGTCCAGCCCTCCGAGCCGTTCGGTCAGCGCCTCCATGCCCAGCTCCGTCACGGCGGCGGCGACGACGGCACCGGGTGCGTCCGGCGCGAGATAGCAGAGGTTCTCGCGCAGGGTGCCGGTGACGACATAGGGGTCCTGCGGTGCCAGGACGCGGGCGCGGGCCAGGTCGTCCCGGGCGACGCACTCCAGGGGCACACCGCCCAGGACAACCCGTCCCCGGTCGGGCGCGAGCATGCCGGCGAGGACGTCGGCCAGGGTCGACTTTCCGATCCCGGAGGGGCCGACGACCGCGAGGTGTTCGCCGTCGGTGAGGGTGAGGTCGAGCCCGTCCAGGACCGGTTCGGCGCCGGGGCCGTAGGCGAAGACGATGTCCGACAACGCCGCCGTACCGTCCGAGGGGGTCAGGGCGGGGACCGGGGTCGGGCCGGGCGGAGGATGCTGGGCCGCCTCGGCGAGCCGTTCGGCGGCCACGGCCAGCCGCAGCCAGGACGCGCCGAGCCCCTGTACCAGCAGCCGGACGGCGGGTTCCAGGGTGGCCAGGACGTAGGCGAGGACCCCCACGATCTCGCCGGTGCTCACGCCACGGGCGTGCAGGCCGGGTGCGGCGAGGACGACGAGCAGCAGCGGACTGTGCGCTCCCAGGGCGACGATGAGCCGCCGCAGCGCGGACACCGAGGCGAGGGTGTTCGAGGCGCGCAGGTGCCTGTCGACGGCGGCGAGGGTCTCGTCCCGGGCGTGCTCCTGGGCTCCGCAGGCGACGATGTCGCGCACGGCGGTGAAGGTGGCGACGGTGCGGCCGGCGAGGGCCTCCTCGGCGTCGAAGGCAGCGCGCTGTCTGCGCACGGTGGCGGGGGCGAGGACGGCGAACAGGACGAGCGCGGCCAGCAGTGGAACGGCGATCAGGGGTACGGCGGCGGGGGCGAGGACGGCGGTGCCCGCGATCACGGCGGCGACCGTCAGGACGAACTGCCACAGCAGCATCAACTGACCGGCCAGCGCGTCGCGTACGGCCTCCACCTGCCGGGTGAGCCGCGCGACCGCCACGGCCGCGCTGTCGTCGGGTGCGGCGCGGGGCGCGACGGCGCGGCGGAGGGTGCCGGTGACGACGTCCCGCAGCAGCCGGTCGCGCAGCGGCTCGACGATCTCGGCGAGCCACGGATAGCTCTGCCGCCCGGCCCACGCGCCGCCGAGGGCGCTCAGCGCGAACACGCCCAGTCCGAGGGCCGCCGTGCGGGGCCGGTCCAGCAGGAACCCCCGGTCGACGGCCAGGGCGAGGGCCTTGCCGCAGACGAGGGCGGGGGCGGCCGACAGGAGTGTCCACCAGGTCAGCCGGAGCGCGGCCCCACGGTTGGCCGTCAGGGCCGCACGGATCAGGCTCACGGCGGCCCGGTGGGCCGTGATGAGGGAGGAGGCGGCTCCGGGCCCGTCCGCGGCTCGGTCCGCCGAGGACGGGCGCGGCGTCTTCGTGGGGCGGGCGGGACGGCCCGCGCGTCGGTGGCCCATGTCAGTCGTCCACGTCCTCGGCGCTGTCGAACAGACCGCGGTAGGCGGGCAGCCGCCACAGCTCGTGATGGGGCGCGAGAGCCGCCACGCGCCCCTCGTGCAGCCAGGCCACGAGGTCGGCACGGGCCGCCGCCGCCGTCCGGCGTGTCACGACCAGCCGGGTGCGGTCGCCGTACGGGCCGTCGAGGGCGCGCAGTACGGCGGCCTCCGCGGCGGAGTCCAGGCTGGACATGGCGTCGTCCAGGACGAGCAGCCGGCTGTCGCGGGCCAGGGCGCGGGCCAGGCCCAGGCGTTGGCGCTGGCCGCCGGAGAGCGGCGCGTCGGTGAGGAGGGTGTCGTAGCCGGACGGGAGACGACGTACGAAGGTGTCGGCCTGCGCCGCCCGGGCGGCCGCGTGGACCCGCTCCGGCGGAACGCGGTCGGCGGCGGCGCTC
Source organism: Streptomyces sp. NPDC057438 (assembly GCF_042802995.1). Taxonomy (NCBI): domain Bacteria; kingdom Bacillati; phylum Actinomycetota; class Actinomycetes; order Kitasatosporales; family Streptomycetaceae; genus Streptomyces; species Streptomyces sp. NPDC057438. The sequence continues at coordinate 42,630 of NZ_JBHVDD010000052.1, read as the reverse complement.
AGGGCGTCCATGATCGTGCCGCCGGTCAGCTCCGGGTCGCAGAACGCGTAGGAGACGGCGGCGCGCAGGTCGGCGGGGCGGACGTCGTCCAGTGGTACGCCGTCCAGGAGCACCAGGCCCTGCTCCGGAGCCCGCAAACCGCCCGCGACGGCTGCCAGCAGGGATGTGCCCGCACCGGAGCGTCCGACGAGTGCGACGCTGTGCCGTGGGGGCAGGACCAGGTCCAGTCCGTCCAGGACCGTGTCGCCGTCCGGGGTGCGTACGGTGATGCCGCGCAGTTCGACGCGTCCCGGTCCGGGAGGCAGGGGGCGCAGACCCGGCGGTTGCGGGGTGAGGGCGAGTACCTCCCGGACGCGCTGGTGTCCGGCCCGGGCGCGGGCCAGGTCCAGCAGGCTCTGGGCGGTCCCGAAGCCGCCGAGCCCCAGAGTGGCGTAGCCGAGCGCGGCCACCAGGTCACCAGGGCCGAGGGTGCCGGCGAGCAGTTCGTAGCCGGCGACGGTGATGACGGTGATCTGGGTCGCGGGGGCGAGCAGTCCCGTGGACCAGGACACGCGGCGCTGACTGTCCCACAGGGCGCGTCCGTGCCGGCCCAGTTCGGGCAGCGGCCGCAGGACCCGCTCGATCTCGCGCTCCACGGTTCCGGCGGCGGCGATGGTGCGGTGCCCGGCCAGCGCGTTGAGCAGGTGGCCGGCGACGGCGGCCTGCGCGCTCTGGTAGCCCTCGCCCCGGCGCACGGTGCGCCGCAGATGGCGGCGGAGCAGCAGCCAGCCCGCGGGCGCCGTGATCAAGAAGGCGGCGGCGAGTTCGGGGGCGAGCAGTCCGAGGGCGAGTACGGAGCCCGCGGCCATGGCGAGTTGGGCGACGGCGTAGACGGCGGCCTGGACGCTGAGCCCGGCTTCGGCGGCGCTCGCGGTGAGTCGGGCCACGAGGTCGCCGGTCGTGGTCCGCCGGGAGGGATGGGGGCCGAGGGCCATGGCGTGCCGTACCAGTGCGGCACGCAGCCGGGCGGTCGCCTCGGCGGTGGTACGGGGACCGGCGTACTGCGCGAGGGCCTCGGCGCCCGTGAGCAGCCCCAGGACGGCGGCGACGGGCAGGAATCCTCCGGCGCTCGCGGACAGGGCCTGGTCGACGGCGGCGGCCAGGGTGGCGGGCAGGGCCAGTGCGGCGGCCGAACTCGCCGCCACCGCCACGGCGAGGAGGGCGGCCCACCCCCATGGCCGTGCCCTCGGTCGGGCGGTGCCGGGCGGGCGGCCGGGCCGCGTCCGGGGGCCGCACGCGAAGACGGCCCAGGCCGTACGATCGGAAGCTGCGTCCCGCTGCGGCCGGTGTCGGTGGTCCTGTCCCATGCGAGACTCCTGGGGGCGGTGGACGGGCGGTCGTCGGGGCGGCACGAGAACGCCGGCCCGGGCTGTCCCTCAGCCCGGGCCGGCTCTGTTCAGCGGGTCAGGTCACCCCTTGTGGGGAGGGGGAACGACCCGGGGAGATGCCGTCAGAGGCACAGCAGCGTGCTGACGGTGCTGTTGGTGCAGTTGACGACCGACAGGGAGCTGAGCACCGACAGGTACTCGACGGTCTCGTCCGGGGTCTCCAGGGCCTGCAGGTCGAGGATGGACATGGTGGTCTCCTTCGGTTGGGTTGGTGCTTTCCGGCGATCGCCGGAAACTCTGGGCCGCGGCGGCGGACGCCGCGGGATGCCGCGAGGGGTGCGGCGGCCGGACCGGCGGGGCGGTCTCAGGGGGCGGGCGCCGGCGACGCCGGGGCCGCGAGGGGCGCGGGGGCCTTGGCTCGGCGGCCGGGCCAGAAGGGCAGCGCCGGGGCGTCGGCCAGCGCCGATCCGAGGGCGAGCAGGATGCCCGCTGATCCGGTGGCGAGGTCCATCGACAGACGCAGCAGCTGCTCACCGGGGAAGGCCGCGTGCCCCTGGTGGGGGATGAGGTGCCAGACGAGGTGGCGGATGTGCCGCCGGATCAGCGGATCGTCGTCGCGGGCGTCGTCCCGGAGCAGGTGGAGCAGCAGGATCAGTCCCGCCCGTCCGTTGAACAGACTGGGCTGGACGATGAACTCGGGCTCCGCGGCCAGCCGTATCTGCTCCAGGCTCTGCCGCAGACCGGGGTCGGGGCGGTGGCGCAGCACCGCTTGCAGGACGGCGGCGATGCCGGCGCTGCCCGACTCCAGGTACGGCAGGACCCGGCTGCCCTCGTCGACCTGGAGGGTGCCGTCCGCGCCGACGACGCAGCGGGAGAGGTCCAGGCGCAGCGCCTGTTCGGCCAGGTCGAGCAGGCCCGTGTCGCCGGTACGGTCGTACAGGCTCAGGAAGAGCAGGGCCGAACCGGAGGGGCCGTGCAGGAGCCCGGGACGTCGGCCGGAGGCGGGGCCGCCGGGTTCGTCCATGAGGCGGGCGGCGAGACGGTCGGCGACGTCCACGGCACCGGACAGGAGCGAGGCGTCGGAGGTGGTGCCGGCGAAGTGCAGCAGCGTCAGTCCGACCCCCGGGAGCCCTCCGGCGAGGTCGCCGCCCTGACCGTCGAGCGGTTCCTTGAGGAGCCGGTCGAGCAGGTTGTGCGCCTGCCGGACGTGACCGAGGCGGTCCAGGGTGAGGGCCACGCCGTGGGCGCCGGTGTAGAGACCGGGCCGGCAGGGACGGCGTGCGACGGCTTCCAGCAGCCACTCGACGTGATCGGGAGCGACGGGAGCTCCCACGGAGTGCAGGGCCCACAGCACGCCCGCCGCGCCGTAGGCGAGGCCGAGTCCGTCGTGGGTGAACTGGCTGGGATCCCCGGGAAAGAGACGGTCCATCCGTTCTGGGGTGGCGCTCGCCATGACGGCCGCGGCGAGGGAGTCCCGCAGCGCGGGCCAGTGGGCACGGTCGCCGGTGAACAGCGCCGACAGCCTGTCGAAGTCCGACGTTCTCGCCTGTGCGGGGGGTGCGGAGTGGACCGGGTGTGCCTCCGACGGCAGGGGGGTGGGGGAGGGGGGTGGGGAGAGCGAGGAAGGCAGGGTGGGGGACGGGGAGAGCGAGGACGGCGGTGCGGGCCGGCCGGTGTCCGTGGCCGAGGGCAGTCCGAAGCGTCTGGAGGCGGCTCTGGTCAGCTGTTCTCGTTTGTCCGGATCCAGCGCCGTGAGCTGGGTCAGCGGCATGAAGATCCACAGGCGGAGGGCGTCGAGAGCGTGGTGGTCGATCGCGTAGCCCTTGAGGTCGGCGGGGGCCGCGAAACCGGCGGCGCCCAGGCCGGGTCTGACGAACTCGTCGGCCGGCGAGGCCAGTTCGAAGTCCACGAAACACACTCGCCCGTCGGGGCGCACGATCAGGTTGCGCGGGTGGAGGTCCCCGAAGACGACACCGCGGGCATGGATGGCACGCAGTCCTGCCTCGATCTTCGCCAGGACGTCCAGTGCCTCGTCCCTGAAGCGCTCGATCGCCTCGGGAGAGGGATCCGGATGGATGAGGGGGTAGCGCTGCCCGAACCATCTGTTCAGCGGCTCACCGGATATGTACTCCTGCACCAGGAAGTGGTGTTCCCACGCGGTGTGGTGGTCGAGGGCGGCGGGGACGCAGGGCACGCCCTCCAGGCGGCGCAGGATGTCGTGCTCTCTGCCGAGACGGGTGACGGCGTCGTCGCCGCGCTGGTCGAGGCCGGCGTCCGGACGGGCTTCCTTGAGGACCACCTGGTCGCCGCCCGAGGCGTGCCGCGCGAGGTAGATGCCGCCGCCGTTGGAGAAGTGCAGGGCCCCTTCCACGGTGTAGGGGAAGTCGGCCATGCTCGTCGAGGCCCGGTCGGCGAGCGCCTTCGCCAGCACGGCGGGGACGGGGGCCCACTCGGGCACTTCGAACACGGCGCGCCGTACGTCGGGGCGCAGCCGGCCCGACGGCTCGCGCAGCGCCAGGACGAGCTCCCCGGTCTCCGACCGGCAGAACTGTTCGGTGAAGCCCCCGTACCGCAGGTACAACGGCCCGTTGCGCCATCTCAGATCGCTGAGGATGTACGGGCCCCGCTGGCCGGCGAGGGCCTCGTCGAGGTCGTTGAGGGAACGTTCCAGCTGAGGTTCGTCGACCGGGTAGAGGGTCATGAATTTGCCGCTGGACCCACGGGAGGCGTACTTGGCGTTCTGCGTCTGCACCAGGGCGGGGCTGCGCAGGAACTTGTGGGCCATGCGGTGCTCGACGCAGTAGGCACTGACCACGGAGAGGATGTGCTCGGCGTTGTCCAGACAGGCGGACACGTGGATCTTCCAGCCCTGGTCGGGCAGTTCGACACCGGCCGGCGTGCGGCCCACCCACACCTCTCTCGCGGAGCCGCTCCAGCCCGGGGGCAGGGGCTCACCGACCGCAGCGAACTCGTCCGAGGTCGCCCAGCGGACCGGCGAGTCGTAGAACGTCGCATCCGCGTACGAATACGCTTCATAGCGCATATCCATAAAACTCCCCCAAGTCGGCTAAATGCTGTTCCCGAACGAATGCAGTACCAACAGTGAGTCCACCCCGCTTCGTGTGCTGATGATAGGGTGACTGCTTTTTGTCCTGCGATGTGAAGGTAAGGTACCGTCGGCCCCCGTCGGCAGAGCGCATTCGGCGCGCACCTCGGGGCGCGCGAAGCCTGGGCGCCTCGCCGTCGCACCTCTCACTTGCACCGCGCATATGCGTTCGACTTCTGTCAGGGGCAAACCCACTTCGTGTCGTTGCGAAGGCACAGGATTCCGGGCTCGACGGTTGCGGGGTGCCGACGGCGACGGGACCCGAGCCCCTACCGGCACATCACGGATCGGGCAGCGACGCGTGCATGGGTGTGTTTGGACGGCGTAGGTACGCGCCGGCGGTCGGCGCGCACCGGGGGACGGGGGGACGGACGCCGGGTGGTGATGACAGGCCATCGCCGTGGTTGACCCGTACGTGGCCGGACCCGAGGCCGGGGCGTCAGCGTCGTCGCACGCGGTGCGCCCATCCACGCCCCCACCTCTGGGTCGGAGCTTCGACACATCGGCAGGTCAGCAGGCACAGTGGCAGCAGCGCGGCGAAGAAGGCCACTTCGAGCGCGAGGTTGTCGTGCCGGCGCCGGCCGATCCTGCGCCGCCGTAGCGGGACGCACTCCACACCGGCGCACACGGCCATGACGCACGAGGGGGCCCCATCACCCGCCGGACGCAGCCCCCGGCCGGAGGGCCTTGAGCGACAGCCGGACCCGCTCCCGGACCATGTCGACGTCGAAGATCTCGGCGGTGACCTCCTGACCGACGGTCACAACGTCGGAGGGGTGGTCGACGTGCCGCCAGGACAGTTCGGGAAGGTCGATCATCGCGGTGAGGCCGCCGATGTCCACCGAGGTGACACCGGCATCGGCGATCTCGGTCACCGTCCCGGTGACGACCTTGCCTCGGTACAGAGTCTTGAGGATGGTCCATCGGAGGTCGCTCGGGGTCGGCTCGGTCCTCCAACGGGCGCGCAGGACGCCGTCGTCGTCGGGCAGGACGGCGGTGAACAGGGGACGGCGATCGTCGGTGTACATGGACAGGGCGGCCGCGGCGCGGGCTCCAGCGGATCGCGCCGCCAGCTCCGCGAACCGGGTCTCGTCGGCGATGACGCTCGTGATCCGACCATCCGCGTCCTCCAGGACGAGCTCGACCGAGCCCTCTTCGGGGAGGCTCGCGAGAACAGCGGCGACGTCGGTGGACAGGTCCGGCCAGACGGCCAGCCGAGCGCGGGGGGTCAGCCGAGCGCGGACTCCGTCGAGGGTGTCGTCGGTGAGCCGGTGCCAGCGAGTGGCATTGTCGACGTGGACCTCCTCCAGGATCGCTGCCCGGCGCTCCGCCACGCACCAGCGCAGCCGAGCCCAGAAGACGTCGTCGGCGGGCCGCTGTTCGCCCGGTTCGTCGTAGTCGGGGTCGTAGGGCGACGCGTCCAGGCGCTCGGGGAACAGACCGAGCGCGCGGGTGTGGGCCAACGCTTCCTCGTAGGGCTCGCTGCTGCCGATGTACACGTACTGGTCCCATCCGACGTGGATGGTGAACCTGCCTTCCACTTCCAGGCGGCACCAGACGCCGTTGCTGCGGAGCATCGCCCGGACCAGTTCCAGACCGACGGCGAGCGAGACCTGCGCCCCGTCATGCAAGCCCGTCAGGTCGGGCGGGTAGAGCCCGGTCAACCCGTGCCCCTCGATGGCCGGCTCCGCGCCGAAGTCGACACCGGCGGGTGCGATCTGCGGCTCGCGGACAGCCAAGCGGTCGATACCGACGTGCTCGGCACATGCGGCCACCGCCCGCAGGTACGCCGATTCGACCGGCCCGTGATCGCTGACAGGCTCGGCGGTGCCGATGTAGCTGCCGTGTTCATCACGGTCGGCGGGATCGTACTTGGTGATCCGACAGACGAAAGGGAGCGCCTCGGACACCTCACTGCCCGCCGGATGTCGACAGAGCCATGGAGTCCTGGGGGCGTTCCAGCACACGGCGGATCGTGGCTCGGTCGAGGGCGAGGAGCGCGCTGAGGTCCGCGATGGCCGGCTCGCCGCTGCGGCGCCCCTTGGCCTTCGTCACGGTCGTGGCTTCACCTGCGAGGTGCTGCTCATCGAGCGGACAACGGGCAGGGCCGATGGGCTTGTTCACGGACCGAGTGTACGGACGGCGCCCCCTCACCCCGCGCGTCCGCACAGACGTCAGGCTCTGACCCACTTCACCAGTGGCCATCGCCACGTGAACGCGGCTGCCGTGCGCGGATGTCGTACCGACTCGACGCCGCCCTCAGCTACTTCGACCGCCTGCGAAGCTGGGCGTCAGGGGCGCCATGGGTGGTGGTCGCCCCGCTCGCACAGCGCATGGGGCTGCTGGTGCTGCCGGACGCGCTCGACGGTGACCTGCCGCGCACACTGAGCAACCTCTCACAGGGCGGTCCGGTCGCCCATGTGGAAGCGGACTTCTGGGCCGGCGACGGGCATCAGACCGCCTCCCTGTGGCAGGCCGGCCTCCTGGACTGGGGCCCGGTGCACACCTCGGAGTTCGACGGTCCTCGGGAGGACTGGCCCATCAACGCGGCGCCGGCCCGGCTCGGCGTCGTGGGGCCGGCCCCGGCGCGCAGGACCATCGCGATCTGTTCGCGGAAGTGGGTCTCGGTCAGGGACGGGACGAGGAGGACTGGCGGGAGGCCGCTCTGCAGGCATGCGACCTGGCCGACTACGACGAGTGGTACGCGAGAGAGCGGGCCGAGCGGGATCGCGTGGAACGTGCCGCGGCCGAGCGAGCCGTCCATCAGCGGCTGCCTGGTGTTCCCGTGGCACTCGACGGCAAGGACATCATCGCGCTGCTCGGCATTCCTCAGGGCCGGACGTTAGGGGCGGCCGTCCGCGCTCTCCAGCAACTCCACCTCGACCGCGGCCCGCTCTCCCGCGAGGACGCCGAGGCCGCGTTGTACGCCTGGGCTGCGCAGCGTGGCCTGGGCAGTGCCGTGGGCGATGAGGCGGGTAGCGGTGACCCCGCGCGCTCGTGACCGGCAGCACACTTCCTTCGTGGAGGAGCCGACCCAGCCCGTAGGCGCGGCGAGCAGGCGCGCAGCCCTGACGGCGGCGCGCGCCCTGTTCAACCGTGGGGACCGGAGCCGACCGCATCGTCCCAGGCCCGGGGACTGAGGTAGTGGTTCCTGTGTCCTGCGGCGAGTACGTGGCGCAGTTCGGCGAGGTGCTGGGTGTCGGCGGGGAGATCCAGCCGGTCGAGGAGGGCCAGCGCGGCAGCCGGCTCCAGGTCGCCGTTGACGTCGTGGAAGCCCGCCCGCAGAGCGCGGAAAAGGCAGGAGTGCAGGGCGGGAAGCCGCGCGGCGGTGCGGTACGTCGGCTCCTTCACCGCCCAGCGCACCGGGCCCGAACACTCCAGAACCCGACGGGCACGGCGCAGCAGGTGTGCCGATCGCTCCCTCACCACTCGGTCGATGTCATTGCCGAGAACCTCCGCGAAGGCCGTAGCGGCAGTGGCCCGGTCCTCGAACCAGTCCACCCACAGCGAGTACGTGACGGCCTCGCAGTCCCGGTCCGCCTCCAGGCGCCGACGGTAGCCGTCCCACAGCACGTCGGCCGGCAGTCGGCCCTCGGCACTCCCGTACGCGAACCGGATCTCGCACGTGACCCAGTACGCGTCGAGGAGGTCCAGCAGTCCGAAGGCCAACCGCACCTGGGCGGCTGCGTCCAGGTCTGCGCAGAACACGGCGCCGGCCCATGACTGCGCCACCTCGTGGGCCGTGAGCGACTCACCCGGCCGTACGTCGCTCACCCACCCGTCCCCGACCTGGCTGACACCTTGATCAGCCAGCCAACGCCGAGCGGCCTCCACGCCTTCCCTGTCCATCAGAGAAGTGTGACGAGTCCATACCGAACCGGGGGTCCGAAGCCACCGTGCACACGACCGGCTCGACCCGCCTACGCGTCGCGCCCCCGCAGCAGCAAGCCGCCGACGAGCAGCGCGGTCGCGGTCCACAGGGCGAGGACGCACAGGCCGGCCCAAGGACCGATGGGCAGCTCGTTCAGATCGGCGGTGGCTTGCACCGCGAGTCCGGCGGGCATGGGTGCGATCTGCTGGAGGTGGCGCTGCCAGTCCGGGTCCTTGACCACCTGGGTGACCAACGGAAAGAGGTAGAGCAGTCCGAGCACGATGCCGATGGCGGTCGCCGCCTCGCGTACCGCTGTCGCCACGCCGAGGCCGAGCAGGGCGATGAGGACGAGGTAGATGACCGAGCCGGCGGCCGCGCGCAGGGTCGGTCCGTCCGCCAGGGACAGCGGGGGGTAGCCGTGCGCCTCGGTGAACCCGTTGCCGGGCAGGAGGTAGCGGCTGCCAAGGAGCGAGGCCAGGACGGCCACTGTTCCCGCGGCCAGGACGACCGTGCCGAGGACGGCCGCCTTGGCGGTGAGGACGGTGATCCGGTTCGGCACGGCGGTGAGCGTGGTGCGGATCATCCCGGTGCCGTACTCACCGCTGACGGCCAGCACCGCGAGGACGGCGACGACCGCCTGCCCCACGGTGACGCCGGTCAGGGCGAGCCTGACGGCGTCCTTCCCGCACCCCGCGTCCGGGCATTTCACCGCCTCGGCGGTGCCACAGCCGACGGCCACCGTCAGCGCGACGGCCAGGAGGAGCAGCCTGCCCATGTCTCCCGCGGTGCGCAGCTTCGTCCATTCCGCACGCAGGGCACGACCGAAGCCCCCGCGCCACGTGCTGTCCGCTGCCCTTGTGAGTCGTGGGCCACGCTGGGGACTCATACGTCCCTCCCGCGCAGCCGCACCACGGCCAGACCGAAGGCGAGCGCGGCGTAACCGCACAGCACGGCGAGGCCGGCCCACGGCGTCAGCGGGTAGTAGCCGGTCGACGGCTCGTACACGCTGAGCACCTGCGCGTACCGCGGCAGGGTCTGCTGGACGGCGAAACCCGCGGCCGGTGTCACCCGCAGCAGCCAGTCCGAGACGCCCGGGGGCAGCACTCCTGAGGCGGCGAGCAGGAAGGGCAGCACGATCGACGCGATGACCAGGGCGGCCGCCGTGCCGCTGCGCCGCAGCAGGGTGCCGACGCCGAGAGCGAGCACGGCGGCGGCCGCGCAGAGCAGGCCGGTGCCGACCATGACGCGCACTTCGGTCGCCGACGTGACGGGGAAGACATGGAAGCCCCTGCCGAGCGCGCCGCGTGTTCCGACGGGAACGGTGATCGCGGCGGCGATCAGGCCGACGGCGAACATGACACCCCCGGCCACCAGCGCCTTGGCGGCAAGCACTCTGCCACGAAAGAGAGTTGCCGCCATCGTCGTACGCAGCAGACCGCTCCGGTACTCGCCGGTGACGAACACCGTGCCCACGGCGATCATCACGACGAGCCCGGCGAAGGTGCCGACGAGGAAGTTCTCGACGGAGTAGCCGCTGCCCATGACGGGCCCGCCGACGACCGGTGCGATGTCACCTGCCCCCGTCACGGTGAATCCGCCGCCGTCGGGCCGGGTGAATCCGCCCTCGGTGGTGTTCGTGTAGCTGCCGGACGTGCCCGCGTCGCCGCCCACCTGCGTGCCGCGCCACGCCGCGTCGGACCAGCCGCCGGTGAGGCCGGGACGGCCGAAGGTGCCGATGGCTACGGCGGGGCTGAATCCCGTGCCCGCCGCGGTGTGGTGCATCGCCTCCGGTGACGTCGCGAAGAGGCCGGCCTGTACGGTCCGCGCCAGCCCTGTGAGCCGAACCCGGCCGACCTCGGTCCAGCGGGAGCCGTCGGAGGACGCGTAACCGGTGAGACGGTCACCGGAACGGACCAGGCGCAGCCAGCGCGGGGACTCCAGGGAGACCCGGCCGGAGGGGCCCGCCGTGTCATGCGTGTAGTCATACTGCATGCGCACGCCATGGTCGCCGGTGGCCAGGACCGCCGCGTACGGTGACCCCTGGGCGAGGCTCTCCTTCACGATGATGCCGGCTTTCGCCCAGGGCTGGGCGCCGGGGACGGTCCGACCGGTCCCGGTGTCGGCCACACCCGTGAGCGACCACAGGGGAACGGTGAGGGTTCCGTCCCCGGTGAGCGTCTTGTGCACGAAGAAGAAGCTGTCGTTGACGGCCTCGCCGCCGGGTCCCGTCGGGTACGAGGCGGAGTCCGCGCCGCGACCGCCGGGGGTGGGGGCGGCCGTGCCGAGCAGGCCGACGACGATCGTGACCAGGAGTGCCCCCGCCATGGCGAGGACCCAGCCGCGTACCGTACGGAACTTCGTCCACTCGGAGTGCAACGCCCTGCGGAAACCACCCCGTTCAGCGCGTCTGGCGACGGGCGGGGGAGGGAGGTGGGCGACGGTCATGGCGCGGCCTCGCCCGCCGGGACGCCCCGGTACTCCACCGCGTCCCGGGTGAGCTCCATGTAGGCCTCCTCCAATGTCGCCCGGTGCGTGGACACCTGGGAGAACGGCACCCCGTTCCGGGCGAGCAGCGCGACGATCTCCTCGTCGGGCAGGCCCGTGACGCCCAGGGTGCCGGGGCCGGTGGCGACGACGGTGGCGCCCGCGCCGCCCAGGACCCGGGCGGCACGCGGCGGCTCGGAGGTCCGCAGGGTGACCCGGTCGCCGGACGCCTCGGCGAGCAGCTCGGCCACGCCGGTGTCCGCGATCACCCGGCCGCGGCCGATCACCACGAGATGCTCCGCGGTGTCCTCGAGCTCGCTCATCAGATGGCTGGAGACCAGGACGGCGCGGCCCTGCCGGGCCAGCGACGACAGGAAGCCGCGCATCCACACGATGCCGTCGGGGTCGAGTCCGTTGAACGGCTCGTCCAGCATGACGGCCGGCGGGTCGCCGAGCAGCGCCGCGGCGATCCCCAGGCGCTGACGCATGCCCAGTGAGAAGCCGCCGGCCCTGCGCCGGGCCGCGGGGCCCAGTCCGGCCTGCTCGATGACCTCGTCCACCCGCCGGGCCGGCAGGCCCTGTGAGTGGGCCAGCCACAACAGATGGTTGCGGGCGGTGCGGCTCGGCTGCAGGGCGGAGGCGTCGAGAAGTGCCCCCAGACGCAGAAGGGGGCGACGCAGGCTGCGATACGGCACTCCGCCCACCAGGGCCGTTCCCTCCTCGGCCGCGTCGAGGCCCAGGATCACGCGCATGGTGGTGGACTTGCCGGCCCCGTTCGGGCCGACGAAGCCGGTCACCCGCCCGGGCCGTACGGTGAACGTCATTCCGTCCAGGGCCGGTTGTGGTCCGTAGCGTTTGCGCAGACCGACGACCTCGATCGTGGCCCTCGTACTCTCATCGCTCATGGGCCCACCCTGTGCCGGAGCGGGTCACAGGGGCCGAACGGCCGCTGTCATCTCGCTGTTAGGCGCCTCGGCTTAGCCTGGTCCGGTACATGTCCTGGAGCGACGGCGGGAGGGGAAGGATGCGGATGACATGGAGTCCGTCCGGACGGCTCGCGGGCCTGACCGCCCGGCTCGGCCTGCGCAGCGGCACTGCCCGCACCCGCTTCACCGCCCTGTACGTGGCTCTGTTCATGCTGTCGGGAACGGCGCTGCTCGTCATCGCGGCCGTGGTGGCATCCGGCGCCTCTCGCTCCAGCCGGACCGTCCCGGACGGCGGCACCGGTCAGCCCGCCACCACGGCAGAGGTCCAGGGGCGCATCAGCGCACTGGAGCGGCAACTGGCCCAGGTGCACGACATCCAGTTCCGGCAGATCCTCATCGGCTCCGCGATCGCCCTCGGGGTCATGGCGGTGATCTCGGTCGGACTCGGCTGGTTCGTCGCCGGACGAGTGCTGCGCCCCCTGCGCGTGATGACGGCGGCCACCCGCAGGATCACCGCCGACAGCCTGCACGAACGCCTGGCCATCAGCGGCCCCGGTGACGAGGTGAAGGACCTCGCCGACACCATCGACGACCTTCTGGGTCGTCTGGAGGGTTCCTTCGACGCCCAGCGCCTTTTCGTCGCGAACGCCGCCCATGAGCTGCGTACACCGCTCACCACGATGCGGGCATCTCTGGACGTGGCCCTCGCCAAGCCGGGCCCGCTCCCCGGGACCACGGCCACGCTGGCGACCCGGATGCGTGCCGAACTCGATCAGGTGGACCGGCTGCTGGAGAGTTTCCTCGTTCTCGCCCGCACCCAGCACGGCGAGTTCACCGACTCGGAGCGGCTCGATGTCGGTCGGCTCGCGCTGGCCGCCGTGACCGGACGGGCGAAGGACATCGCGGCCAAGGGGCTGACCGTGCGTGAAGACCGGAGCGACGACCCCGCGTGGGTGTGGGGCAGTCGGATGCTGCTGCGCCGCCTGGCCGACAACGTGATCGACAACGCGATCGCGCACAACGACCCCGGTGGCTGGATCAGTGTCGCGGTACGGGCAGAAGGGGACGACGACACAGGCGCGGTGTCGCTCGTCGTCGAGTCCAGTGGACCGGCCCTCGACCAGCGGCGGGTGGCGGAACTCGCGCAGCCCTTCCGCCGCCTCGGCGCGGACCGGACCGGAACCGGCCGGGGCAGCGGTCTCGGTCTCTCCATCGTCGAGGCCATCACCCGGGCCCACCACGGCACCCTGGACCTGCGCGCTCGACCCGACGGCGGCCTGGGCGTCACCGTCACCCTCCCCGGCACGAACGCCGGGGCGACGGCGGAGGCTCGCAACACAGAGATGGACATGGTGCGTTGAGAGTGCTGGTGGTCGAGGACGCCCGCCCCCTCGCCGAGGTCGTCGCCGAGGGGCTGCGTGACCAGGGCATGGCCGTGGACGTCTCCCATGACGGGCTCGACGCAGCGGCCAAACTGGACCTCAACACGTACGACGTCGTCGTGCTCGACCGCGACCTGCCCGGCATTCACGGGGACACCCTCTGTCAGATGATCACCGATCAGGACGGCCGCGCGATGGTCCTGATGCTGACCGCCGCAGGCTCACCCGGCGACCGCGTCAGCGGGCTGACGCTGGGCGCCGACGACTACCTCGCCAAGCCCTTCCACTTTCCCGAACTCGTCCTGCGTATCCGCGCGCTGGCCCGCCGCCGCCCCGCGGCCCGGTCCCGCACTCTGAGCACGGCGGGCATCGAACTCGACCCGATACGGCGCACCGCCGGCCGGGACGGGCACCGACTCGACCTCTCCGTCAAGGAGTTCGCGGTGCTCGAAGCCCTGCTGAACGCGAGCCCCGCCTTCCTCAGCGCGGAGAACCTCCTCGAACAGGTCTGGGACGAACACGCCGACCCGTTCACCAACACCGTCACGGTGACCATCAGCCGCCTGCGCCGCAAACTCGGCGACCCCCCGGTCATCGCCACCACACCCGGCGTGGGGTACCGGATCATCGACCCACCGGTCCCACCATCCGGCTGAACAGCCACGGGGCCGTGGGCGGGCGAGCATCAGGGGCGCCCAGCCCTCCCGGCTCAGCGGGCGAGGCCGCGCAGGAGCAGATCGGCGAGGTTGGCGTACGCCTCGGCGTCGGCCAGACCCGTCGCGGCCACCACCTGGCGCTGCTGGATGCGGACCATCACCGAGGCGATGACCTCGGCCGCGAAGGGCACGTGGACCTCGCGGAACACGCCGGCCGCCACACCCTCCTCGATCAGCTGCTGAATCCGGCCCGCCGCGGCGCGGGTGTTGCGCTCGTACACCTCGGCCGCGGGCTCGAACGCGGCCACGTCGTCGAAGAAACGCGGTGAGACCGGCGCGAGTTCGGCGGCGACCGCCCCCAGGTAGGCGGCCAGCCGGCCGGCGGGGTCGGGCTCGGCCGCGAGCGTGGCCTCCACACGCGCGGTGGCGGCCCGGAAGAAGTGCACCACGACCGTCCGGACCAGCTGCTCCTTGCTGCCGGCCAGTCCGTACAGGGTGCGCTTGGAGCAGTGCAGCCGGGCGGCGAGGTCGTCCAGCGTGAACTGGGCGAAGCCCTCGCCGATCAGCAGGGCCACCAGGTCCTCGAACAGCTCCGACCGACGGGCCGCGCCGCGCCCGGTCAGCTTGGGGGTGCCCGCGGCTGAGGTCTCCGTCATTCGATCAGTATCCCAGGACGACCCATGCGCTACGCTATACGGTACTGAAGTACCACTCACAGTACCGTATGGAGTGCGACATGGCCGTCGACCGCATGCTGCCCACCGAGGAAGCGGAAGATCTGATCGCGCTCGTCCGCGACCTCGCCGACCGGGAACTCGCCACGCGGGTCGAGCAGCACGAGGACGCCGCCGCGTACCCCGAGGGCCTGTTCGCCATCCTGAGCAAGGCCGGGCTGCTCGGCCTGCCGTACCCGGAGGAGTACGGCGGCGGGTCCCAGCCGTACGAGGTCTACCTGCAGGTGCTGGAGGAACTGGCGGCCCGGTGGGCGGCCGTCGCCGTGGCCACCAGCGTCCACACCCTGGCCTGCCACCCGCTCAACGCCTTCGGCACCGACGCCCAGAAGCAGCGCTGGCTGCCGGACATGCTGGGCGGCGAGCTGGTCGGCGGCTACAGCCTCTCCGAACCACAGGCCGGCTCCGACGCGGCCGCCCTCGCCTGCAAGGCTGAGCGGACCGGGTCCGGCTACCGCGTCACCGGCACCAAGGCCTGGATCACCCACGGCGGCAAGGCCGACTTCTACGCGCTGTTCGCCCGCGTCGCACCCGGCAGCGGCGGCATCGCCTGCTTCCTCGCGCCCGGCACCGCCGAGGGCCTGTCCTTCGGCGCGCCGGAGCGGAAGATGGGACTCCAGGGCATCCCGACCACCTCCGCCCACTGGGACGGCGCGCTGCTGGACACCGAACGGCTGATCGGTGCCGAGGGGCAGGGCCTGCAGATCGCGTTCAGCGCCCTCGACTCCGGCCGCCTGGGAATCGCCGCCTGCGCCACCGGCCTCGCACAGGCCGCACTGGACGCGGCCATCTCCTATGCCAACGAGCGCACCACGTTCGGCCGGAAGATCATCGATCACCAGGGCCTGGGATTCCTGCTGGCCGGCATGGCCGCCGCCGTCGATTCCGCTCGCGCCACCTATCTCGACGCGGCGCGCCGCCGCGACGCCGGCCTCCCCTTCGGACGCCAGGCCAGCATCGCCAAGCTCATCGCCACCGACTCCGCCATGAAGGTCACCACCGACGCCGTCCAGGTGCTCGGCGGCTACGGCTACACACGGGACTTCCCGGTGGAGCGGTACATGCGAGAGGCGAAGATCATGCAGATATTCGAGGGCACCAACCAGATCCAACGACTGGTCATCAGCCGCAGCCTGACGCGCTGAACCCCTGTCACGGTGCCGCCCCGGATGGGTGTCGCCCCGGATGGGTGCTGGATCCCCCCCCGGAGGAAGCACCTGCCATGATCTCGCCTCCCGCCCCTGCCTGACCGCGCACCTCACCTCCGTCATCGCGCTTCCCGCGGCGGAGGGCCGGGTACCCGACGTCCGGCACTTCCCCGCCGCCGCACTGAGCCAGTGGGCGACATCCCGCGACGGCACGGACTCGGTGCTCCTGATCGTCGGTGAAATGGCCGCCGATTCCGCTCGGCACGAGCACGCGGACCTCACGGTGCTGCTCGCGTCGCACGGCGGCGTCATCGACATCGAGGTGACCGACTCCGGCCCGGCTCGCGGCCACCGCGCCACGGCCTCGGGAGATGTTGACGAGCACGGCCGAGGGCTGCAGATCGTCGCGGCCCTCGCCGACCGCCGGCAGACGCACCGGTCGTCTCCGGCCCGGCGTGTGGAGGCCGGGGTCGGCGCCACCAACGCTGTCAGCGTGCCCCGGTCGGCGCCGGGCCGAAGGCGTCGGCGAGGCTGGTCAGGATGGAGCCGGACCAGTCGTTCTCCCCGAACACCCTGACCGGCATGGCGAGCACGCCGTACTCCCGCTGGAGGGTTCGCGCCGGGATGCCGACCGGGAAGAAGTAGTTGCCGGGACAGATCCGGCTCGCCGTGGGGATCGCGCCGAGCACGTCCTGCGGCAATCGTTCGAACAGCCGCTCCGCCCGTGCGGCCAGTTCCGCCACGACCTGCCGGGGCACGTCACCGTGCTCGGTCAGCAGACGGTCGGCGAGCTGCAGCTGTGCCGATGTCGGCGGATCCGTCCGGAACGCGTCGGCCAGTTCGGCGTGTGCCGGGCCCAGCAGGACCACCCCGAACGTGCGGGGCCAGAGCCATCCCTTGGTGACCGAATGCAGCAGGACCGCACGACCGGTGTCCAGCAGACTCTGGGTCCCGGCCGCGAACGGGGCTCCCAGGTCGTAGACACTGTCGATCAGCAGGCGGCGGTGCGGTGACTCCCGCAGCCAGGACACCAGCGCGGCGCACTCGGCGTCGGACAGGTACCGGCCGAGCGGCTTGCTGGGGTTGGCCAGCAGCAGGTACTCGGGCCGGTGGTCGGCCGGCGACCCAGGCAGGGCCGGCGCCGGCAACGTCGGGTAGGAGGCGGGCTCCAGGCCCGCGGCGCGAGCCAGTTCGAAGTACACCGGGTACACGTCACTGGGCAGCCACAACCGCCCTTGCACGGCGTGCAGCCAGTGGAACACCACACCGAGCCCGTGACGGACCCCTCGGCAGACCATGGCATGGCCGGACCACTCTTCCGGCAGTGCGAAGCGCCGCAGCCAGGCACGGGCGAGATCGCACCGGTGCACCGTACGCACGTCGGTGGGCGGTTGCGGCCGCAGGGGCGCGAGCGCCCCGTACACGTTGGTCTCGGAGGTGTCCAGGAGCGAGGGGGAAGCGCTGAGCTGTCGCTGCCGGAACTCCTGGAACTCCTGGAACCTCATGCCGTCGCACCTTCCGGCACGATCTCGCTGGCCCGGTCCTCCAGGGATGCGTAGCAGCGGCCGTCGGCCATGACGTTCCAGCTGCGGGCCATGCCGTTGGTGCGTTCCCAGAGCAGGCTGGGCTCGGTGTACGCGGCGATCCGTATCGGCCGCCCGTCCCAGGTGCCGTCGTAGACCGGCGCGCCCCAGGGCAGGCGACTCGTCGGCGCGAAGCCGTGCCGCTCGGCGAACCGGGTGACGATGGACAGCGACACCTGGTGCTGCCGGCTCCAGACGTTCGCGGCGCGGTCGAAGTAGAGCGACTCGGTGCTCGTGGACACGTAGAGCTCTTTGAAGCAGACTTCCTCGACACCGAGAGCCGCGGCCCACGACAGGTAGCCTGCGATACCGGCCGCGTCTGCGACGCCGCCGTGCTGGAGCACGCAGATCAGCCTCATCCGCAGCCCCGGCCAGCGGTCACGGTCCATGCGCCAGGTGTCGACGACCGAGCTCACCGGGGTGCGCAGCATCATCAGCCGCTCGCTGACGGCGTCGTCCTGGTGGTGCCGGGAGACCGCCAGCACACTCAGGCCCGCGTCGCTCAGCGCCGCGAGACGGTCGGTCCGGTCGGCGTGCCCGCCCTTCGCCAGCGTGTGCGCGTTGGTGATCATGACGACTTTCGGGAAGGCCGCCGAACAGGCCGACACCAGGCGCAGCTGCTGGTCGAACGGTATGAGCGTGGGTTCCCCGCCGCCGGTGATCACCGCACGCTCGGCCCCCGCCGCACGGGCGCGCTCCAGCCAGTGGCCGACCGCGTCCCACGGAACCCGTGCCGGCGCCTGGTCGCTGGATATCGAAGCCGAGGAGAAGCAGAAGGAACACCGGGCTTGGCAGGCGGAGGCGACCGGCAGAACCGACACCGAGCGCGGTCGCGTCTCGGCGTAGCGACGCTGTGCCGAGGGGTGCAGGCGCAGGGAGGCCGCCATCGCGTCCTCGACGGTGGTCGGGCGCAGAGTGAACTCGTCGTCCGCTTGGTCGAGTTCGTGCACTGCGGACAACCGTATGAGGGCCTGGTGCAGTTCCATGCCGAGGCCGGTCAACGCGTTGGGCATCAGCTCGTCGGGGTCCACCGTGGTCTCCAGCACCAGCAGCCGGTCGCCCGGGACGGCCAGACGGTCCAGCAGCCGTCTCGCCTTGCCGACGCCGATCCCCAACTCCGCCCGGGTCAGCAGATGGAACCGGTCGGGATAGGTACTCTCCGGGATCCCCGCCTTGCCGTAGGCGTACGCGTACTTGTCGAAGCCCTTCGCGAAGTTCGACAGCAGGATGACGTGGAAGCGCTGGTCACTGTGGCTCATTCCGTCATCATGCATGAACGGACACCGGACGACAGGGGGTGAACTGCAGGCGGATCCTGCTGCTTCGGCCCGGACCACCGTGCACGGCAGGCCCCGCCCTGACGCGATCCCAGGCCGGCCTCGGTCTGTGGCAGGCACAGCCGGTCATTGACGACGGCGCCCACCTCCGGCGGCTCACCATCCTCGCTCACAGGTCACAGGTCACAGGTCACAGGTCACAGGTCGCAGGTCGCAGGTCGCCGGGCGCGAGGAGGACGGTGCCTGACGGTCCGTCGGACAGTGAGCCGAACGGCGGGAAGCGCCCCTGCTCCGCGGCCTCGTGCGGCCTGACCTCGTCCCACTGCCGCCACGGTGGCCCGTACGGCACGGGGTCGACGGCGTAGGACCCGGCCTCCAGCGGCGGCGGGTGCAGCGTCTCCCCGTGGGTGTCGGCCAGGTGGACCGCAACGCCACCTCCGACACCGCCGCCGTCAGGACCGCACCACAACCCGGTTGTCGGACGCCGTGAACGCCCTGCCGGCGGGCAGGGCGGCCACGGTGATAGGTGCGGACCGCAGCGCCTTCAGAAGCCGGAGAGGGAGACGCTTGTGCGGGCGATCTCCAGCGACATGAACGGCTCCGCGTTCACTGCCACGGCCATCGGCCAGTCGTCGATCAGCACTGCCTCACCCTGCGGACAAGGCAGCGGACAGAGGAGAGGCCGACGCTCAACCGCTCCGCCGGTGCGCCCCCGGACCCGGCCGGGCCGTGACGTCCCGGGGGGTCAGCACGGTGTGTTCGGTGGCGCACTCGACCACCACCCGGACGGGTGCCCCGCAGTCGGAATGCCGCAGATCGAGGACCGGACCCGCCGGGTCGGCGGCATGCGTCTCCCCCCACTGGCGCAGAGCGATCAGGACCGGCCACAGATCCCATCCCTTGCGCGTGAGCCGGTACTCGTTGCGGGCGCGGCTGCCGGGCTCCTGGTAGGGAACGGTGGTGAGGATGCCTGCCGCTGTCAGTTTCCGGAGCCTGTCGCTCAGGACCGCCTCCGACAGCCCCATGTGGCGGCGGAAGTCGTCGAACCTGCGTACACCGTTGGTGGCGTCCCGCAGGATCAGCAGGCTCCACTTCTCGCCGACGACGTCGAGCGTGCGCTGCACGGGGCAGTTGTCCGTGCTCACCTCAAGCCACTCCATGCCGCCATGGTAGGGACTCTGACTTCGTCATTGACAGTCAGAGGGTGGCGCGGCTAACTTCGATCTCCGAAGTCAGGTGGGAGTGGCACAGCTGGAGGCGTGACTGTGGGACGGACGCGGACGTACGAGTGGGAGGACCCCCAGCTGACGGCTGCAGCCGCCGGACGCGTCTCCGGTCTGGAGTTCCTGCGCGACGTGAAGGCCGGCCGACTGCCCGCCCCGCCCATCGCGGCCACGCTCGACATGGCCCTCGAAGAGGTCGAGTTCGGCCGGGCCGTGTTCTCGTTGATGCCGGGGGAGGAGCACTACAACCCGATCGGCAGCGTGCACGGCGGTGTCTTCGCCACGCTGCTCGACTCGGCGGCGGGCTGTGCCGTGCAGTCCACTCTGCCGACCGGTATGGGATACACCTCCCTCGACCTGAGCGTGAAGTTCCTGCGGCGCATCACGGTGGACACCGGCAGGGTGCGCGCCGTCGGCACGGTCCTCAACGGCGGCCGCCGTACGGTGCTGGCCGAGGCCACGCTCATCGACGAGGAGGACCGTCTCCTCGCTCATGCCACGAGCAGCTGCATGCTGCTTCCGCTGCCCGCTCCCTCACAGACCTGACGCGGTCGCGGTCTCGTCGTCGCCGTCCTGGTCACGCTTCGCGGCCGGAGCGCGAGCGCCGGGCAGCGCGGCGGCGCAGCAGCAGCGGCAGCACGTACCAGCACAGGCCGAACCAGAGCATGACCGCGCCGACGAGTATTTCGGCGAGGACGCCCGGCACCACGAAGCGCAGGATCAGCAGCAGCGTGCAGCCGATGGTCAGGGCGAGGAGGACCATGCCGCACATCATCAGGCGGGCGGCGCTCTCCACCAGGTCGTCCTTCATGCGCTGACCCGACAGGAAACGGTGCATGGAGACGGGGGCTATCAACGCTCCGGTGGCCGCCGCGCCGAGCACCACGGTGGTGACGTAGATGCCGCGGTCCAGCGTCTCCAGCTCCCGGAACAACGGCGTGAAGGCCACGCTGAGCAGGAATCCGAAGAGGATCTGCACGCCGGTCTGGGTGACCCGCGTTTCCTGCAGGATCTCGTTCCAACGGCGGTTGACCCTCTCGTGCGCCGATTCCGGCGCCTCCGGCGCTTCGGCTTCCGGCGTTCGCTGGTGGTGATCGCGGTGGGCGCAGCAGGCGGTGTCCTGCTCTGCCGCCGGTCCTGCGCCGGCCGGCCGCTCCGTCAGGGCCATGGCATCCTCCTGGTTCAGGGAGCGACCGTTTGCCCGCTCGGGCTACTTCCATGCCTGCGCGGCGGAGGGCCCGCTGCTTTCGGGGCCCTGCGGGCGCGCTCTGCCGAAGCCTTGCGGGAGGATTTGAGCACCGAACGTGACGTCGAGGCCGTACGACCGACAGTGGGAGGCCGAGGTGAGCCAATGAGCCAAGTCACCAGCACAGCGTGCCCACGCGGCGATCTTCGGCCCGTCCGACTGCCCCGGTGGGGGCCCGCCCTGAGCCCGACAGGGGCGAGTAAAGCCCGTGGCGGCGCGGTGGTAGGTTCCGGCATCATCCCTGTGTGATGGTCATGCAACCCGTTCTGGAGATCTTCGCTGCTGACGACTTCGCGCTCTGGCCCATCGGCGAGCACGAGTCGTACGGATACCTCGTTCTCGACGGGGACCTGACTCCGGCGGAGGTCGGCACGGCGGTGATGCGGATCGCCAACTGCAACGACTTCGAGCCGGAAGAGGAGCACGGGCCGTGCCCGACCGACCCGCTCGGCACGTTCCTGCACGGACTGCTCACCATGCCCGATCTGTTTGCCGCCGGCGGCTTCCGTGTGACCGATAGCGCCACCGACACTGTCGTCGTCCAGCCAGGTTGCTGCAACGGTCTGGAGACCTGGCGGGACTGGCTTGACATGCTCGACGGCACCGGCGGCTGCTACTTCGGCCACGACCCCTCCTCGATGGGTGAACGCGTCGGCGACATCGTCCGGCTGACTCTCGACGCCGACGGGGGCAATGACAGCCCGGTCATCGAACTGCCGGTGGACCAGGTACGTACCCTTGTCACCGGTGCCCAGCGGGACTTGCAGGACTTCCTCAGCCTCGCCGGAAGCTGGGCCGAACAACACCTGTCGGCGCACGCCACCGCCGTCACCGCTGCCCTGGCGCGGGTGCTGGACCTGGAGCACACCCCATGGCCAGCTTCCTGACCCACCGAGCGCGCGTGCACGAGGCTCACCTCCCTCCCCACCGCCGACACAGCGCGCTGCGGACGTGCCTCACCCTCTTCGCGCCCTACGGCTTCCGGGCGACGTACCACCACCTCACGCTCAGCGCCGCGATGCCCCGGCGGCTGGAGGCGGACCCGGACGCGCTGGTGCGAGCGGTGGAGGAACTGCATGAGGCGCGGGTGCTGTGGCTCGCGCGGGCGGACGAGTACGTCGAGCAGCGCCGGGCGCAGAAGCGGGCCGGTCGGCGGGCAGTGGCTAATCCGCGACCGTGGTGGCTGGGGCACAGATGGGACGGCCCGGACCGCGCCTGGTGTGAGGACCCGCATCGCCACCCTTCGCTGCGACTGCCCGAGTACGTCCAACGGCAGAACGCGTTCCTGGACGGCGCCGCTCTCCCCGGCTGTCCGGCCTGTGGGGACGAGGGGCCGCTGGAACCGAGGTCGACCGGGCACGGCTGGGTCGAGCTGTGCCATGGGTGCGCGTGGGTGCGCAGGCCATGCCCGTGCGGGCAGCGGCACCGGCTCGTGTCGGACACCCCGTACCGATGGGCCCAGATCTGGCAGCGGGCGCACATGAGCGATGACGGCACGCCGAACCCACACCGGGCCGAGGGCCAGCCGAATGTCCACATGGTGGATGATGTGATCGATATATGGACGACCCGACGACTGTGATCTTCCTGTCGGCACTATGCAGGGCATGACGACTACCGCGATACGGAACGCGTACCTGCTGGCTGCCGAACAGGCCGTGCAGCTTCTGGCAGCGGAGGGGTGGCGCAGCGTTGGGAGAAGGAATCCGTGCTGCCCGGGCTGTCGGTGGGTGGCCTGGCCGGTCACCTTGCGCGGAGCGTCCTGCAGGTCGAATGGTTCCTCGACGGTCCAGTGGTCGGTGCGGAACCGGTGTCGCCGGTGCACTACTACGCCAGGCTCCTGGGCACGTCCGTGCCGGACTCCGCGCTCAATGTCGGCGTACGTGACGAAGCCGGGCAGACGGCCGTACTCGGTGAAGCCCAGTGATCGGTAGGTGCAGGGCATGGGCGTTGTCACCACGGGCGTCGAGGGTGAGGACCTCGATGCCCGCCGCCCAGGCATCCGTGATCAACGCAGCGGCCGGCGCGCGGCCGACACTCCGGCCATGGGCAGCAGGACGTACCGCGATCTCCTCCAGATCGGCGTGTGGCCGATGTGTCGGCCGGGTGTGGCGGAACCAGTACCCCAGCCCGACCAGCCGACGGTCGAGATATGCGGCACGCAACGCCGCATCCCCGGCCCGTACCGCAGAGACGACGTGGCCGAGAAGCTCCGCGACTCATCCTGCGAGGGTGGTTCGACCCAGCCCAGCGCGGCACCTCCGCTGACCAGATCCGCCGGGATCTGGTGGGCCGAACTCCGGGAACCGGCTTCACTCGTCGAACGCGGCGGCTCCGCATACCCGCGGGTGAGCGTGCGTGCGCTTGCCGTGCCCGGGTGACACTGGTCGGGTGATTGTCGAACGCGCGTATGCGCATCTCCCTTCGTACGACGAGGATGCCTGGCCTTGGTCGGTGCCCTGCGTGCGACAGATGCTCCGCGAAGGGCTGAGGTTCACCGCGCCCGTGACCTTTCTGGTCGGTGAGAACGGTTCGGGCAAGTCGACGCTGGTCGAGGCGCTCGCGGAGGGGTTCGGCCTGGACTCCTACGGCGGCTCCCACGACTGGCGTTACGCCTCCCCGCGCGGCAAGTCGGCTCTCGGTGAGCGTATGAAGTTCGACGCCGCCTCAGGGCGCGGGCGTCGGATGGCCACCAGTTGGTCGGCCCGCAAGGGCTTCTTCCTGCGGGCCGAGACCGCGCTGGACGCCTTGGACCGGGAGGGGTTCTCGCCGGAGGATGTCAGCCACGGCGAGGGCTTTCTCGCGGCGTTCCGCGGGAAGTTCCTCCACGCCGGGCTCTATGTTCTCGACGAGCCGGAGGCGGCGCTCTCCTTCTCCTCGTGCCTTGAACTGATCGGGCACATCGACCGGTTGGCCAGGGAGGGCGGCCAAGTCATCTGTGCCACGCACTCGCCCTTGCTGACGGCGCTGCCGGGCGCGGACATCATCGAGGTCGGTGAGCACGGAATGCGGAGGGTCAGTTGGCCGGAGCTCGACCTCGTGGATCACTGGCGCCGCTATCTCTCCGATCCGCAGGCCTATCTGCGGCACATCGTCGAACCGTAGGCCCCGTGGAAGCGTGCCTGGCGTCGGTCATCGGCGGGTCGTGTCCGGTGGCGCGCGGGCTGAGAAAAGGAGTCGTAGTGTCCGTCCATTCGTCGTCTCTGGCTGCCGGAAGGCGGCATTCGGTCGGGCTGTGCTCGGACGGAACCGTTCTCGCCGTGGGCAATGACGCAGCCCGCGAATGTCGCGTCGAGGGGTGGGACGGTGTCGTCGCGGTGGCGGCCGGCAACGTCCATACCGCGAGGAACACGGGCAAGTCCCATACCGTGGGACTCCGCTCGGACGGCACGGTGCTGGCAACGGGGTGGAACAGCGACGCGCAGTGCGATGTCGCCGGATGGCGTGCAGTCACAGCAGTGGCCGCCGGCTGGCGCCGCACGCTCGGACTGCTCGCGAACGGCCGCGTGCTGGCGACCGGCCGGACGGTGGAAGGGCAGTGCGACGTGGAGGCCTGGCGCGAGGTGGTCGCCCTTTCGTGTGGTGACTGGCATTCGGTCGGCGTCCGGTCGGACGGTGCCGCACTGGCCGTGGGCAACGACCGACGCCGTCAGTGCGCCGTCGAGGGCTGGCGTGACCTCACCGCCATCGCGGCCGGGTACGTCCATACCGTCGGCCTCAGGGCCGACGGGCGCGCCGTAGCGACCGGAGACCGGACCACCGGGGCGTGCGAGGTCGATGAGTGGGAGGAAGTCGTGGGGCTCGACGCGGGCAGCTGTCACACCGTCGGGGTCACTGCGTCCGGGCGGGTCCTTGCCGTGGGAGACAACCGCCACGGCCAGTGCGACGTCGGAGACTGGCACGACATCGTCGCGGTGGCGGCCGGTTCCGCGCACACCCTCGGCCTGCGTGCCAACGGCACGGTCGTGTCCACGGGAAACAACGTCGACGGACAGTGCGCGGTCGACGCCTGGTCCGGAGTCCGGCTTCCGTGAGCCTCGGTGCCGCAATCTGCCGCGGACGGCGGACGGCGGACGGCGGACGGCGGACGGCGAACGGCGAACGGTCATACGCGGTACGAGGATCGCCGCACCCACCCTGCCCTGGAGCCGCGCACCTGTTCGTGCTCTCGACGGCCGGGCTGCTCCGGATCCCCGCATCCCGGGACATGCGGGCCGCGGCTCGGTGCCGCCCAGCTCGGCGCGCCACGCTGTCGTGTCCTCGCGTGCAGTCGCGCTGGGCGGCAGTGGGGATCAGCCGTGGGTGGAATCGAGGTGCCAGACGGTCGCCTTGTCCAGCCTCACCGAGCCGTTCTCGGCGAAGACCTGGACTCCCTGGCTGGCCGGGTCGGGGAAGATCTGGTCGGTTATCACGGCCTCGCCGTTGCCGCCGAAGACCTCGACGGACGACCAGTCGACCAGGATCCGCAGCCTGATCTTGCCGTTCTCCGCCTTGAGGGGCGCGGTCTGGATGCCGGGGAAGGTGCCGTTGAAGTCGACGGCGCCGGAGCGGGTGCGGTCGACGTACAGCTCCTGGGTCGTGGTGTCGTAGCCGATGACGGTTTCCTCGCCCGCGGCCCCGGTGCGAACCTTCAGCCCGAATCGTTCGGCATCCCTGGGGGAGAAGGTCGCCTCGATGTCGAGTGTCCTGCCCTGGGCGGCGGGACCGATCAGCGCCTGCGAGGTGTTCGTCACGACCGTGGTGGCCGCTGCCGCCGGGTCGTCCTGGCGCAGGGACTTCACGCTGGTCACCGGCTCGCTGGTCAGTCGGACGCGGCCGTCGACGGTGCGCAGGCCCATCTGGCGGGGAATGCTCTGTGCACCGCGCCAGGGAGTGGTGGGGGTGGCGCCGGCGTAGTCCCAGTTGCTCATCCAGCCGATCATGTAGCGCTTGCTGCCCGGGGAGTTCTCCCAGGACACGGCCGCGTAGTAGTCCTTGCCGTAGTCGGCCCAGCCGGCACGTTGCAGGGCGGAGAGGGCGGGGGAGTCCGCGGTGGTGAACTGGTCGGCGAGGATGTGGCCCCAGCCGCCGGTGTTCAGGTCGACGAGCTGGATCCGCGCCTTCTTGCCGAGGAAGGGGCGCATGTTGAAGGAGGCCCAGTCCAGCGTCTCGCTGTCGGATCCGGTGGCGCTGCGGACCACCTGGCCGTCCACGACCAGATTGACGGAGGTCTCCTGGGAGCCGGGCTGGGCCTGGCTGTCGGACAGCGTGATCTGGTCGACGTTGATGTGGCCCCAGCCACCGGTGTTGTCGTCGACCACTCTGATCCGCGCCTTCTTGCCGGCGAGGTCACGGACGTCCCAGGAGGCCGCCTGGAGTGCCTCGGCGTCTCTTCCGGTGGCGGTGCGCACGACCTGGCCGTCGACGACGAGTTCGAGGGCGGTGGGGTTGGCGGATCCGGCGGGGTGGTTGCCGCCGCCGATGAGGAAGTTGACGTAGCGCTTGTCGAGGGTGAACTCGGGAGAGGTGAGGGTGCCGGTGCCGGCGTCGCCGCTCAGGAAGGTGTTGACGAGGCCACTGCCCTGGAAGCCGGCAACCTGCTGCTGGCCGGGGAGGGTGCCGGTGGCCGGTGCCGTGCCGAAGGCGTCGCCGGTCGTCGTCCAGTCGCCATAGCTGCCGTCCTCGAAGTCGGCGAGGACCTTCCCGGGCCGGTGCGGGTGGCGTCCGCCGCCGATCTTGAAGTTCAGGTAGGGGCTGTCGACGGTGAAGGAGGGGGAGGTCAGGGTGCCGGTGGTGGCGTCCCCGGAGTGGAAACTGTTGGCGAGTCCCTTGCCGTCGAAGCCGCTGACGGTCTGCTGCCCGTCGAGCGTCCCGGCTGCCGGGCCCGGGCCGAACGCGGTGCCCGTGGCCGTCCACGAACCGAAGCCGGTGTCCTCGAAGTCCTGTTTCACGGTCCCGGCGGGCGGGGTGTAGGTGCCGTCGTCCTCGGCGGTGAACTTCGTGCCGTCGAAGTCACCGATGAAGTACTGGGCTGCCGAACCGCCCGCGATGCCGCCGGGGTTGATGTTGACGACCAGGACCCACTTGATGTTGTTCTTGTCGCCGTCGACGGCGAGGGGGAACAGGTCGGGGCACTCCCATACGCCGCCCGTCGCGCCGGCCGGGCCGAACTCGCTGAGCCGGGTCCAGTCCTTGAGGTTCTTGGAGGAGTAGAACCGCACCTTGTGCTCCGCGGACAGCGACACCGACATCAGCCAGCTCTGGGTGGGCGCGTACCACTGGATCTTGGGGTCGCGGAAGTCCTTCGAGCCGATGTCGATGACGGGGTTGCCCTGGTACCTGGTCCAGGTGCGGCCGCGGTCGTTGCTGTAGGCGAGTGCCTGCGACTGGATGCCGGTGGATTTGTCGTGGCTGGTGTAGATCGCCACCATGGGCGGGTTCTTCTTGGTGCCGAAGCCGGTGGTGTTGTTCTCGTCTACGACGGCGCTGCCGGAGAAGACCATCTCCTTGTCGTCGTGCGACAGGGCGAGCGGCAGCTCCTGCCAGTGGACGAGGTCCGTGCTCACCGCGTGCCCCCAGGACATGTCGCCCCACGAGTTGCCGCTCGGGTTGTACTGGTAGAAGAGGTGGTACTCGCCCTTGTAGTACACGAGGCCGTTGGGGTCGTTCATCCAGTTCTTCTCGGGAGTGAAGTGGAACTGGGGACGGTAGGTCTCGGAGTACGCCGGGGCGTCGGCCGCGGAGGCCTGCGGGGCGAGCAAGGCGGCGGACAGCGCGCAGACGGCCGCCGTGGCTGCGGCTGCCCGCAGGCGGGCCTGTCGGGTTACACGTGCAGAGCTCATGGTGTCTCCTGTGATCCGGGCTCCACGCGCCCCAGCCTGCGGCGGGCGGCCCGTGAAAAATGCGACTCCGTGGTCCGCGACTGGCGTCCACACCGCCGACCAGGGGATGTCAACGATGACTTGTGTCAACGATGACATCGGGTGGCCCGATGATGAACGCCATCGGGCCGACGCGTCAACGGTTCGGACGGGATTCTCTGGCGGGGCATGTCTGCCCGTCCTACCGCAAGATGGGGTCGGCTGCCGTCGGTTGGGCCACCCGGTCGTGCCGCGGCGGCCCGGGCCCGCCGCGCGGATCGCGCCGCCTCGTGGCCGTCGCTGCCCAGGTCCGCCGTTGAGGCGAATCGGGCGGGTTCGTCCTCGCCGGACCGGAGGTCGGCGACGGCCTGTCCTGCCTCGCGGAAGGACGAAAGCTGTGGTTTCACTGCCGAGTTGTGTCGGTGGGGACACCCAGCAGAATCCGCCCGGCCGTCTCCTGCGTCGCCGGACGCACATTCCGAGTATCGGGCTGCTGCTGAGCGTCGCACTGCTGACGGGCACGGCAGCGGTGTTCTTCCAGACCGCCTGTGCCTATCTCCCCAGCATTGGCTTCAGCTGTTCCTGGCTGGCTGGCTGTCCGACCGGCTCGGGTCGGCGCGGCGATGAGTACGCCGGGTTCCGCGGGTCTACGTTTTGACCGCGACGACCGTCTCATCGGGAGGAAGCCATGGGCCTCATCCACATCGAACTCTTCGCGACCCTGGATCTCGTCGGGCAGGCACCCGGAGGTCCCGACGAGGACCCGGCCGGGTTCCCGTTCGGCGGCTGGCAGGCGCCTCTGCTGGACGAGGTCTCCGGGGCGCAGGTAGGTGCCGCGTACGAGGGCACCGACGCCCTCCTGCTCGGCCGGCGGACGTACGACATCTTCGCCGGGTACTGGCCGCACCAGAAGGGCGGCGAGGACGGGGAGATCGCCGACCTCTTCAACCGTGTCCCGAAGTACGTGGCCTCGCGCGGCACGCCCGACCTGTCGTGGGAGGGGTCCACGCAGCTCGGCCCGGACCTCGCCGCAGCGGTACGCGAGATCCGGGACCGGCACCAGAACGTGAAGGTCGTCGGGAGCCTGGACCTGGTGCAGACCCTCCTGCGCGAGAAGCTTTTCGACCGTCTCGACCTCTGGGTGCACCCGATCGTGCTCGGCGTCGGGAAGAAGGTGTTCGACGGCGGTGAGGTACCCACCAACCTGACCCTCCTCGAACCACCGGCCGCCGGCACCAAGGGCACCGTGTACCTGCGCTACGCACTCGCCGACGGCACGCCCGCCACCGGGGACATGAGCGCCCCCGATCGCGGCGTCGGGAGCGATTCCTGATGCGGGGCTTCTGACCTCCACGGGTGGCGGTACACATCGCTTCGCGCTCGCCGGGCGCCTGGACCGGGCAGGTGCTCGGCGCATCGATCTTGTCGACCCCGGAGGGTGCTCACCGGGGTCGGACAAAGGCGTCTGCCGCGGTGCGGTCGATCAGTGGCAGGACCGGTAACCCGGTGACGCGGCTCGCCGACTTCTACGGAGCGTACGTGGACGCGAAGGGAGACACCGAGGGCCCGGACACCAGGTCGGCCAAGGCGCTGCGCGCGCACTGCCTGACGCCCGCCTTCGCCGAGCGGCTGGCGGCATGGGAGAGGAAAAATCACGTGGACGGTGTCCTGCGCGCCGAGAATGTCCCGGTGCAGTGGAAGGTCAACGGGCGCTACAGCCGGGAGATCCTGGTCACCCACTCCTTCGGCGGCGGGGAGTCGCCGACGGTGAAGACCAACCTCGTCGCGAAGCTGGATCCGGTCCACCGCGACGTCACCGACATGCGCGCCAAGAGCGGCCACTGACGCCACGCCGGCCCCGCCCGGCCCGCTTGCGGCTTCGGCCGGAAGCGGGCCGCGCCGCGCTGACGCCGGGCCTGCAGCACACGGATCCGGTCAGCCGCCTCGTCAGAAGGCCGGGGCCGTCACACGGAGTTGGCTGGCGGGCGGCCCTGGCCGATCGCGGCCAAAGCGCGGTCCAGAACCTCCTGCACCTGGCCGAGGGCCGAGACCGTGGTCACCAGACCCATGGCCTGGTAGTGGGCGACGACCGGCGCCGTCTCGGTGCGATAGACCTCCAGCCGCGTACGAACAGTTGCCTCGCGGTCGTCCTCACGCTGGTACAACTCACCGCCGCAGACGTCGCAGACTCCCGCTACCACAGGTGGGCTGTAGTCGACGTGGAAGATGTGTTCGTGGTCCTGACGGCACAACCGTCGTCCAGCGATCCGCCTGACCACCTGGACCTCGGGAATGCCCAGTTCGAGCACGGCATCCAGCCCCGACTCCGACTCGGCCAGGGTGCCGTCCAGCGCCTCCGCCTGGGCAAGATTGCGGGGGAAGCCGTCCAACAGGAATCCGCGCTCGGTGTCCGGACGGGCAAGGCGCTCTTTGATCACCTCGATGGTGACCTCGTCCGGAGCCAGAAGGCCGGCGCGTAGGTACGAGTGGGCGTTCTGACCGAGCTCGGTGCCCTGGCCGACGTGCTCGCGGAACAGGTCACCGGTGGAGATGTGCTGGATCGACAGACGCGCGGCAAGGAGCACTGCCTGCGTGCCCTTGCCGGCTGCGGGCGGACCGATCAGGAGGACGCGCATCGATGAGGTGTCCCTTCGTCATGTGTGGCCGTCGAGCCGTCTGGCTGACCACAGGCCTGGGTCCACGGTGGCGCTGCCCGGAGAAACCCTGTCGACGTCTTGGGGTGGGGCCGGTGAGTACCGGTCGGCTGCCTGAAGAGGAGAAGAATTGCCGGCGAGGTACGGCGAAGGCCTATCAGCCCGCCAACCGAGCTTTCCAGATCTCTTCGCACGGCCATTGCTGGGCCCAGTTGGCGGACACTTCCAGGTAATCCCGTGCCGATGGGGGCGCCTGGATCTCGATCAGGTCTTCCACGACGAAGCCGCAGTCCCGCAGCAGACGGATCATGTCACCGTGCGGCAGGACGAACTCCACGTGATTCCCCCAGTCCAGCCGCGTCAGGCCGAATTGGCCGCGGTACAGAGTGGTGGATGCCGGTCCCTCGGGGGGAACACACAGCGCGAACAGCGGTGAGTACCGCGAAAACACCAGCCGACCCCCAGGAACGAGAACCCGGGCTGCCTCCGGGATCCACCGGTAGGGGTCGCACCACAGCGAGGCGCCGAACTCGCTGATCGCCAGGCCGAACGTGTCGTCCTCGTACGGCACCTTCTCGGCATTGCCCAGAACGAGGGGGAAGTCGATGCCGAACTCCGCCTGCATGGCGCGGGCAGTGGCGAGCTGCTTCTCCGAGAGATCGATCCCCACCGGGTGGGCACCTGCTCTGGCCAGCCAAGCGGAGACGTAGGCGGTACCGCAACCCAACTCGATGGTGCGCATACCGTCGATGCCGTCGGGAAGTACGGAAACCCGCGACTCGGGGGTGGCCCACAATCCCCAGGTCGGTTCCGCCTGCGCCCAGTGGTCACGGGCGAGCGGCCCGTGCCACGCAGCCGCCTCGTCATCCCAGAAGCGTCGGTTCTGCTCCACATGGTCCGCCGGGCCATCATGAGTCATGGAGGCATTCGACCGAAGTAACTGCTGTGCCTGCAACGGGATTTGCCCGTCAGGGTGCGAGGGATCCTCACCCGCCCGACATCGACGGCCGCCTCGCCAACCGGGTCCGGTGGAGTACTACCGCCGTCGGCCCGCCGTGCCGCAGAAGTGCCGACGGCCGGCGGCTCGGATCGGCTTGCCCGGGCCGCCGGCCTCGCCCGGCGCTGCCTTCCGCAGGTCAGCGGCCCGGCCCGGCTGTGGGTCTGTCGGGGTCGTCGCGCCCGATGCCCAGCGCTTCGTACCGCTGAGCGGCCGCGGCGGAGAAACGGTCCGGATACGGTGACGTCAGTTCGGCCGGACACTTCGGATACTCCCGCTCGACGGAGCCCTGGCCGCCGCGGCCGGCACAGGTGCGAGCACCTCTGTGGGCACCGGCTCCTCACTGAAGGCCCGCACAGCCCTGCGGCATTCTCAGTAGAGTCGCCGCATGCGACGACGAGCAGGGCTGGCGCTGGCTGGGGCTGCGGCCCTGGCCTGGGGCGAGTGGTTGAACTGGCGCTGGTCCCGAGCCCTCGTGGGGAGCGGCGAGGGCGCATCGGAGGCCGTGGTGGTGCTGGGCTACCGGAACCCAGGACCGAAGGCGAACTTCATCAACCGCTCCCGCGTTCGTGCTGGGCTGCGCTCCGTTGCCATGGACGGTGCGCGAGACACTCGCGTGATCTTCAGCGGTGGTGCGACCGGCTCCCATGCCTCAGAAGCCCAGCTGATGGCTGACCATGCGAAGTCGGTGCTCGGGTTCGACGGCACGGTGGTTCTCGAGGACCAGAGCGCGACGACGTGGGAGAACATCACGAACGTGATCCCGCTGCTCGAGGATGTCGACCGCATCAAGATCGCCTCCCAGCCGGCTCACGCACTCAAGGCCCGTGCGTACTTGAGGCGGCAACGCCCTGATCTCGCCGAGAGACTCGTGCGAGCGGAGGACTACCGTCCTGGCGAGTGGATCATTGGCAAACCGCTGCTGGCTCTGTACGGCCTTTGGAAACTCCGCGTCCTCAAGGCGGAGGAGCGCAAGGTCTCGCTGTAGCCGGCCGCTGTCGCCCGAGCGCCTCCGGGGGTGCGAACGCGCCCCGACAGCCTCGTGAAGGCCCTGACCAAGGCCCGCCGCGCGGGCCCGCGTCGATGGCGCGTACCTGGACAGGCGTCGGGCCGCCCGGAGTTCTCGCTCCGGGCGGCCCATCCGGATGGCACAGACCGGTCAGCGCAGGAAGCTGCCGAACAGGGCGTTCGCGAAGGGAGCCGACAGGGCCTTCGGGCCGAAGGCCTGGGCCGACGTGGTGGTGACGCGATGCCGCGCGGCAGCCAGACGGCGCCGTCGGAGGCGTTCTCCGCGGTGGAGGCGGCGGCCAGGTCGCGGTGGCCGTCGCCGTTGACGTCGACCGGGAGTGAAGGATGCCGCGCTCGACGGCTTCCGGCAGTTGGTTCTCCCCCACGGCTGCGGCCTGTGTGCGGGGGCAAGCGGCAGACTCCGGGGACGATCCCGTGAACGGCGGCTGCAGGGCCGGGGACACCGCGTTGTCAGTGTCCCACCGTAGGGTGTGGGGCGTGGCCAGATTTTGGCCTCGCTCGCAGTCGTACACCGCCGCACCGGCTTCGCACCGCCGCCCGGAAAGCCCGTCAGAGAGCAGACCCCGCCGTGTTCCAGGAAACTCCCATCTTCAGCCGCCTCGTCGACGAGCGTGGCGATGTCCCCGCCCAGGTGCGTGGTGAAGCCGAGCGCATACGCCGTGATCTGGAACGGGTACTGCACCGATCGTCCGGCCCCTTCCTGGGTATGCCGCCGAACACCCCCGGTCCGAAAGCTCCTTCCCCCGGTCTGTAGGGCGGAAGGAGCCGGGAACCGGCGGCCGCGCCGGGGCCTTCCCGTTGTCGTTCCCGTCGGAGCGCGGAGCAGAAGCCGTGCAACCTGATGATCGTGCGCTCGACCTCGTGACAGGAGGGGGCGCTCGCTTCGCGATCAGAGTTTGCCGGCGCGGGAGTTCAGCCGCTCGGCGCGCGCTCGCCCTCTGATGCGTGCGACGCGCCGAACAAGACGCAGAGGCGGCTACACCGTCCGCCCAGCCGGCCCGGCTGTCAGCGCTCTGTGTCATTATGCGGGCGCGTCCCGGGGGAGTGGGCCGCGGTCAACCGAAAGCCAGGGGGTAGGGGATGGGAGCGGGCAGGGAGCCGGACGGTTCGTCCAAGTCCGACGAGGAGTGGGAGCAGTTCCTGCGCGAGTCGGTGGCGGGTGCCGCCGACTCGCCCAGAGAAACCTCGGCGCGGGCCCGTGACGTGGCGAATCGGCTGCGCGCGGAGCCTGGGCGGGGGCCGGAGGGCTGGCGCACCTATACGCCCGCGCAGCCCAAGCGGCGCACACGCTGGTACGTGCTCGGGCTGCTGGTCTCGTCGGTCCTGCTCGTGGCGGCGCTCGCGCCGGGGCGGATAGTGAACCTGTTCGCCGGCGAAGACCCCGACTCCCCGCCGCCGGCGGCCGAGAGCGCCCGCCCGACCCAGGCACCCCCGACGGAGGCGGCCCAACGTCCCACCACGGACAGGCCGTTCCGCGGTTCCCCGGCTGCGGGCTGGGCGAGCGGAGCGGCGGGGATCGCCGTACCCAAGGCCGAAGCGGTCGGCTGGATGAGCGCGGCCGAGGTCGAGCGTGCCCTCGCCCGCAGCCGGGACTTTCTCGTCGAGTCCGGCCTGGACCGCGCGGTACTGCGGGGCGAGCGCCCCAAGGCGGCGATCGCGCTGATCAACCCGCACCAGAAGGACGTCCAAGATCTTCTGAACACCGCTTTCCGATCCCCGAGCGAGAAGGACGACCCCCTCCTCCTCTTCAGCCGTTTCCAGCCCTCCCGGACCCGCCTGGTCGGCGACGTCGTGAAGACCAGGGGCAGGCTCACCTACCAGGAGGGCGAGCGCGGTGCGCTCCAGGTGACCGCCGATGTCACCTTCGTCTACCCCGTCACCCCCGCGGACGCGGGCCGCGACGACGAGATCGTGCGCACGATCGTCCGGCGCGAACTGGTCCTGAGCTGGGACGACCCTGACAAGGTGATCACCGAGCCGGGCACGTTCTCGATCGTCTCGTACAAGTACGACATGACCAACGGTGGCTGCGGAGCCTCCACCGGCTACCTCACCCCACCCTTCGGTGCGGACCGTCGTACGGACGAGTCCGGCGCGGCGATCGATCCCTACGACCGCAGCGCGCCGGTCGGGCAGGGCGGGACTTCCGGGGACGAGTGCAGGGCGGCGACGCGTTCCTAGCGCCGCGCCCCAGGAAGAAGGCAGCCCACCATGCTCCGGGAAATCCCGCCGCCCACCGGCCTCGGCCGAAGCAGCCCGTCACAGAACGCCGTCTCCGCGCCACGTGTACGCGACTGCCGTACGCGGCGCACAACCCTGCCGGGGAGGGCGTGAGGTGCGCAGGCCGGTCGATGGCGAGGTGCATGTTCACTACGGCCAGATCTATGTCGAGAGTGACCAGGACGGTGTCGGCCCCGGTCTGGCGGAGGCGTTCGCCGGACAGAGCAGCGGGCTGTGCGGGGCGGCGATTCCCGGCGCGCTGTGGCTGACCACCGGGCTGCACACCGGCAGCGTCGGCTTCACCGTCGAAGTCCATGACCAGGCCCCGCCGTTGGATCCGGCATGGGAGGACGTCGTGGAGGTGTCCTTCCGTCCGCTGTCCGCCACCAGCGTGCTCATGGAATGGGCGGGCGAGGACGCCTGGGACCTGGACCTGGAAGAAACCGACTACCGCGTGCGCTACTGCGCCACAGGCATGGACGCGGCCCGCAAGCGGGACACCCGACTGGACGACGACCCCCAGGTCGACAGATACCTGCTGCAGTTCTGGCCCGCGCCGCCTCGGTCCGACCAGGTGATCAGGCAGACCTCGCAGAACGCCGCCTACTGGCACCACTTCGCCCGCAAGCAGCCACCGCCTCCCACACCCGCCGAGCGCGCCGCAGCCGAACACCGAGCCCGCCTCGTCCGGCAACAAGCGGAACGAGAAAGCCTGCTCGCCCACGAGCGGTGGGAATGGGGCGGACAATTGCCCAGTCAG
Source organism: Streptomyces sp. NPDC057438 (assembly GCF_042802995.1). Classification (NCBI taxonomy): domain Bacteria; kingdom Bacillati; phylum Actinomycetota; class Actinomycetes; order Kitasatosporales; family Streptomycetaceae; genus Streptomyces; species Streptomyces sp. NPDC057438. The sequence continues at coordinate 7,131 of NZ_JBHVDD010000052.1, read as the reverse complement.
GCCCTGCGCGGTGTCGGCGGCAACGTGCGAGGCCTACTCCCTTTCGACCCCGCACTCCTGCACGCCATCGATGCCGCCGGCCCCGCCACCCAGCGCGCCGTGGCTTTGTTGGCTGCCCGCCGGGCCTGCGAGAGGGCCGGCCTGACCGGCCTGGACCGGATCGCCGACGCACTCACGGCCCTGGCCGCCGGCCGTCCGCTGCCGCCGCCCTTCGACGACCGCGACCACATGTGGCAGGTACTGGACGCGGACCCACGTGTCCCGAACAGGACCGTCGGCCGGGCCGTCCCGCCCCGACGGCCGCCCCGCCATCCGGCCGAACCCTCCAGGGGCCAGGAGCTTGCGGGGAACCCCTCACCAGCATCACCGCCCGTGGTGGGCCCGGCGGCCGCCATGGTGAAGCCGCCGAGCCCGCCCGCACCGCAGCCCGACGACAGCCCGCCTGCATACGCCATGGCCGTCGTCTTCGGCGCACCCGACCCGGCCCTGCGGATGTCGCAGCCGCACATGGCCCTGCCCGCACTGGTCGACGCCGCGGGAGCCGACCCGCTCCAGGCCGCCTTGGACGCGGTCTACGCGGGCGTTGTCACCTACGGCGAGGACTATCCGGCACTGCTGGAAGAGGTCTGGTCCGTGTGCCGGAGCCCTTCATAGACACCGGAGCGCCTCTGCGGTCACCACTCCCGGCGAAGGGCGTTCTTCCCGTCGATCCGTCAGCCGAATAGACCGCGCAGGGGCGGGAGCCGGGGCGGTGCACGTCGGCGGGGTCGTCGAAGTCGCCGCGTCACCTCTGCAAGCTCGCCCACCGTGCCCGTCTGTTCGGCGCGAGGCGCCCCCACGCCCGAGCACCCGGCCCGGCGATCCACCGCCCCCAGGATTGTCCGACCTGGCGAAGGGGAGGTGCCAAACAACCTTCCCGTCGCGAATGTCGGTGGCGGCAAGGCCGGATCCCGGCACGCTGAGTCACCCCGAGGAAGAGCGCATACCCGGCCCCGACGCGATGACGATCCTCGGATCGCAGGCGCCTCGGCAGTCGGGGTTGTTGTCGCCTGGTCGAAGGTGAGGCAGCGGCACTGACCGGCGACATCACAGGGAAATCGAGGAACGCCGCACGTGCGCATCGCCTTCCTGCTGCACAACGCCTACGCGATGGGCGGCACCGTACGAACGACCATGACACTCGCCGACACACTCGCCCGTCGACACGAGGTGGAACTCGTGTCGGTCTTCCGGCACCGGGAGAAGCCGCGGCTGGGACGGTCGCCGGAGGTGCCGCTGCGGGCCCTGGTGGACCGCCGCCAAAAGTCCATGGACGCCGCGGACCCCCTCGCCCACCGGGCCGGAGAGTTCTTTCCCCAGGGGGACAGCCGCTCGCACCAGTACCACCGGCTTGCCGAGCAGCGGGTCATCGACTGGCTGCGGGAGACGGACGCCGACGTCGTCGTGAGCACCAGGGCCGGGCTCAACGCGCTGCTGGCCCGGTTCGGGCAGCGGCTCACCGTACGCGTCGGCCAGGAGCATCTCACCCACGACAGCCACTCCCACCGACTGCGGACGGAACTCCAGCGCTGGTACGGCGGTCTCGACGCGCTGGTCACCATGACGGAGGCCGACGCGCGCGACCACCGGCGCGGCATGCGCTTGCCGTGCACCCAGGTGGTGGCCATCCCCAACAGCGTCCCCGAACCCAGGGTGCCGCCGGCCGACGCGGCGGCCAGGGTCGTCGTCGCGGCAGGCCGGCTGGCCCGCGTCAAGCGGTACGAGATGCTGGTCGACGCGTTCGCCCTGGCCGGTGCGGCCTGCCCCGACTGGTCCCTGCGCATCTACGGGGACGGTGCGGAGCGCGGCCGGATAGCCGACCGGATCACCCGGCACGGCCTGGGGGACCGGGTCTTCCTGATGGGTTCGGCCACTCCCCTCGAGGCCGAGTTGGTCAAGGGCTCCCTCGCCGCGGTGACCTCCGCGCACGAGTCCTTCGGCATGACGATCGTGGAGGCCATGCGGTGCGGCCTGCCCGTGGTGAGCACCGACTGCCCCCACGGGCCCGGCGAGATCATCCGCCACGGGGAGGACGGCCTTCTCGTCCCGCGTGACAGCACCCGGGGCATGGCCGACGCCCTGCTGGCGCTGATGCGGGACGACGGACGGCGTGCGGAGATGGGCAAGGCGGCCCGGGCCGGCGCAGCGAAACGATTCGCCCCGGACGACGTCGCCGAGCGGTACGAGCGCCTGTTGAGCACACTGGTGGAGGAGCGGGCCGGCCGGCCGCCCGCTCCTCCACCGCCCGGCCCGGCCGACTGGCGTGGCCGTGCCACCGTCCTCGCCGCCACGGCAGGCATCCTCGCCCGCGGAGCCGTGCGCCGTGGGCGGCGCGAGATGGGCTGGGTCGGATGAACACGGATCGCGCAGTGGTCTCCGCGCAGCGGCGGCTGTGGATCGTGGCCGCCGGGTTCTGTCTGCTGTCGGCCGTCCTCGTACCGCTCACGCTGCCGCTCGGCTGGGACGAGATCGTGTACGCCAGCCGCTTCGGACCGTACGGTCCCGAGACCCCGTTCAGTGCCCCCCGTACCCGCGGGGTCCCTCTGCTGCTCGCTCCGATCGCCTCCTGGAGCGACTCGACGGTGCTGTTCAGGGTGTGGCTGCTCCTGCTGGCCGGCGGTGCGCTCTGGCTGGGATTCCGCCCCTGGCTGCGGATCGTGCGCCGCCCGGCGGCGGTGTGGGTGGCGGCCGGGCTGTACGGCAGCCTGTGGATCACCCTGTTCTACGCCGGTTCCGCGATGCCCAACCACTACACCGCGATGGGGGCCACCGCCGCGGTGGGCTGTTTCCTCGCGCCGCGCCCCCGGTACGGGGGTGTCGCGGCAGGCCTGGCGGTGGTGACTCTGATGCGGCCCAACGACGGTGTGGCCGTCGCCGTACCGCTGCTCCTGGCCGCCGTGCTGATGCCGACCCTGCGCGACCACGGCTGCCTCCGGGGGCGTCTGGCAGCCGTGGCGGCCGGATTCGCGGCTGGTGTGCTGCCCTGGGTCGTCGAGGCCGAGGTGCGGTTCGGCGGAGTGCGGAACCGGCTTGCGGAGGCCGACGAGGTCCAGGGCGGCCTGCGGGCCGTGTTCTCCCTGCGTGCCCATCTCACCGCGCTGGACGGCCCGCTGCTGTGCCGTCCCTGTACGGGCGACGGCGTACGGCTGCCCGTGACGGAATGGTGGGTGCTGCTGCCGCTGCTGGTGGCCCTGGGGCTGTGGGCGGAGCACCGGGCGCGCCGGTCCACCGCACCGCTGTGGCTTGCGGTGGCGGTGGCGCTGGCCACGGCGGCGCCGTACCTCTTCCTCGTCCCCTACGCCGCGGCCCGCTTCCTGCTGCCGGCCTACGCCCTGCTGGCGCTTCCTGCCGCTGTCGGGTTGCTCGCCGTCGTCCATCGGGCCCGTAACCGCCGCTCGCTGCCGGCAGCCGCGGCGCTCGCCCTGGCGTTCCTCGGGCACTGGGGCCTCCAGGCCGCTCTCGTCCACACCCATGCGGGCATCCAGCAGCGGGCCCGCGGAGACTGGGACCGGATCGCCTCCGTGCTGCGCGAGCACGGGGTGCACCCGCCGTGTGTCCTCGCGGGGAACAGTTCGACGATTCCCATCGCCCACACCGCGGGCTGCTCTGCCCCGGAGTCGGATCCCCCGGCGCACCCCATGGCGCTGGTCCTTCGCGAGCGGAACCCACCGCACTGGGCGCGCGACTGGCAACGTTTTCCCGTACCGGACACCTACAACCCCGGGTGGACCGTCGTCGTGCGTCCATGACGGCCGACGGCGGCGCTTCTCCACGCCGCCCCCGGTACCCGCTTCTCGTTGCACAGCAGGGGGGAACCTGATCCCCGGAATTGTCTGCGGCGGCAGGAGGGGCCTGCCAAACAATCCCCCGGCTGTGAACGTCGATCGTGAGTATCGCCGCACGTCGAACCATCGGAGCACACCATGCCCACCAGCGTCCTCATCGCGGTCGCTCTCTCCGTCCTGCTCGGAATCCTGGTGATCTTCCTGCCGCTCGGTCACAGCGACACGCCGGCCTCGACGGCGACGGACCCCGTGACGATCAACGCCGAGACCGTCGGCGGCAGGAATCACATCGACTGCCCCCAGGTCCGCTGGAACGTCAACCGCGGCTCGGTCGCCTATCTGACAATGCTCGACCAGTTGCGCGACCTCGCCGATGCCGCGGCCGCCCACGGCGTCGGCGATGGTGTCGACAGCGGGGCGGACGTCGCCCTCACCGACGACGACACGGTGCCCCAAAGTTTCGCCGACATCCTGATCAGCGGCGGCAGCCACACCCCCGCGGTGCATGCCATCGTGCGGCTCGGCGACTTCGCCGTCGTGCGGTTCCTCCCCGGCGACACCCCGCGCGGCTTCGTCCTGAATGCCGCCCCCGGCGCCCCCTTCGAGGAAGACGCCACCGACAACGACCGGTTGCTCGGCAAGGCGGACTACGACGCCCTCGCCCGCGTCGCGAACCAGCCCCTGACCGCCATCAACCTGAGCTCAGTCAGCCTGGTGAACAGCCTCCGGGACCTCGGGGCCCGCGCCACCGGCCGTCCCGCCCGGGCGCGCGGCTTGCTGTGCTACCTCATTGCCGTCACCGAGGCTTCCCGGTTCCGCTCCGTCGCCGACCGCATCGCGAACGGTATGGACAACGGGGGTGACGTGTTCGTCACCGCACAGCAGGCGGACCAGATGCGGCACGGGACCGGTATCGGCCATGTCTTCATCGGCCGCGACAGGACGGACGGGCTGTGAGCACGGCTGCGGCCCGAGCCGGTCAGGTGCAGACCCGCCGGTACGGCCGGTCCGGCAGGTACGTGCGCCATTGAGCGCGAGTCAGCTCGGTCTTCCCGGCCCGGGCGCAGACTAGGGAGACCGCTCGCTCCGGATCCACGACGTACCGCTGGAGCGGGACGTGCAGGCCACCCGCGTACAGGATGGTGCTGTCCGGACTGAAGGCGAGCGTCTTCACGCTCCCACCGGGGGTGGGCAGGGAAGGGCCGAGGGGTTGCTGGGTGGAGATGTCCCAGAGTTGGACGGTTCCCGAGTCGCCGCCCACGGCGAGCGTGCGGCCGTCCGGGCTGAAGGCGAGAGCCGTGATCCTCTCGGCCGAGTCGTGGGTCGGATCGACGGGCGCCAGGAAGACGTTCTTCAGGATGCCCTCCCGGCGCCGGAGATCGCCGTCCCAGATCGCCACCCGCCCGGTCCCGTCGCCGGCCGCCAGGCGGGAGCCGTCGGGAGCGAAGGCGATTGTCTCGACGGCGTCGCGCTGGACGAGATCATGAGCCTGGGACCTGCCCCCTCGGACGAGGCGGTTGTCAGTCACGAGGAGCCCGCCGTCCGGGCTGACGGCCAGATGATCGCCGCCCGGGCCGGGGAGGAGCGCCGTCCTCCGCCCGTGCGCGGTGCTCCACGTCTCGTTGACGAACCCCTCGGGCGCCCCCCGTGCGGTGAGGAGCGTACGTCCACCAGGGCCCAGGGCGATCGTGTCACTGGGCTCCAGGTACGCCGACGTAGGCGCGGGTGCCTTCGCCAGGTCCACCGTGGTCCGGACGCGTCCGGCGGCCACGTCCCACATCGTCAGCCCTTGCGCCGTCGTGTCCCCGCCGGGGACGGAGATTCCGTACGCGAACACGCCTCCGTCGGGGCTGAAGGACAGCAGAGGCTCCGTCTCGTCAGGGAGGAAGATCGGTCTGTCGTCGCGCAGGACGGGAAGGGACGGGGCCGGCAGGGTGCGCAGCAGACGGCCGTCGCGTGTGTTCCGCAGGTGGAAGACGTAGCCGTCACGAGTGGGTTCGGCGGTTGCGAGCGTCCGGCCGTCGGGGCTGAGCCGGACCCCGGCGAGGGGATTCTTGCGCCAGGCGCGGGTGAATGTCGTGGTGAGGTCGAGGGTGTGGACCGTGCCCCCTTCGAGGTACCGCAGCAGGGGCCGGGAGGAGTCCCAGGCGAGACCGGAGAGGGGCGCGTTGTCCAAGGACTGCCGGAAGACGGGGACGCCGCCGCTGGGCAGACGCCACGCCCTGACCTCCTCGCCGCCGGTCGCCAGAAACGAGCCGTCCGCGCTCACGGCGGCCGAGACGACCCCGGGGTGGACGACGTCGGCGAGTTCTCGTCCCGACGTGGTGTCCCATACACGCACCCGGTCCCCGGTGAGAGCGAGGAGCCGGCCGCCGGTGAGGCGGACGCGGGTGCTGTCGTCGCAGACGCCGCGAGCACTCGTCCAGGTACCGGACCGGACGCTGCGCGTGGAGGTGTCCCAGACCTGCGGGGCCCGGCCGCGCGGGCAGACGGCCACCAGCCGGTCGCCGTCGGTTGCCGCGTCGGTGAGCCGTCCACCGCCGGCCGCCGGGGTCCGGAAGACAAGACGGCCATCGTTGACGGAGTAGAGCCCCACCCGGTCGTCCGTCATGCTCGTCAGCAGGTAATTGCGGTCACTCGCCCCGAACCTCACGCTGTATCCGTGCGGCAGGACACCCCCGATCCAGCGCCTCGCTCGGGTGTCCCACAGCCGCTGGTCCCTGTCAGTGACCGCGACAGCGAGCACCCGGCCACCCGGACCCGCGTCGAGCATGCCTCCGTCGGGTACCGGCCCCGAGGCGACACGGCGATGGGTGCCCAGATCCCACGTCCGCCAGCTGTTCTCCACGCCTACGCTGAGCAGAGTCCGTCCGGAAGCGTCGAGGAACCGCGCCGGTCCGTCACCCGGCGCCGGGTCGGTGAAGGTGCCCAGTTCGCGCTGGGCCAGCGCGCCCAGCAGGGCTCGGCGGGACTCCGGCAGCGGGGACGTGCGCCATGCGGCGACGCCGAGCAGCATCGCGGTGCGCGGGTCGGTGGTACGCAGCGCCTCGGCGACCGCGGCCACCCGGCGGGCCGCCGTGTCGGTGGTCTGCTTCTCGCTGTCCTGACGCAGGCGCACGGCGGTCAGGCCGACGACCAGCGCCACCGCCAGCACGGCGCACAGCGAGACCGTGAGCGTGCGGCTGCGGCGCCGGGCCCGGGTGGCGGTCCGCTCCTCCGCCGCCCGCTGCTCCACCGCGGCGACCAGGAAGGCCGTCTCCTCGGACGTCAGACCGTCGTAGGCCCGGTCGTCGCCCGCGAACAGTTC
>NZ_JBHVDD010000051.1:0-65407 GCF_042802995.1 Streptomyces sp. NPDC057438 | reverse complement strand
GACGAAGCCACCGGCGAGATCCCGGACGGGGAAGGGGATTCGGACATGGGGATCCTCCTCGGGTGCCGTGGGGGGAGTGCGGTGATTCGGAAGGGTGACAGTTGAATCGTTTTCGCGAAAGGGCTTTCGCTCGACGGAAGTTGGCAATCATGTGAATGACGCCCCACCCCTAGAAAGCGCTTGTCGAACGATGTACGGTCCAGCCGCCGGGCTTTGTCACCTCTGGGAGGAGCCGCAATGAGACGTTTCACCCTCGCCGCGCTGGCCGTGGCGACGACCCTGGGCGCCGTCCTCACGGCCGCACCGGCCCAGGCACGGGCGGACCGGCTCGTCCTGGGCCCGGAGCACTGCTCCGGGAACTCCTGCCACTTCGACGTCCCCGCCGGTACCTACGAGGTGCGGGTCCGCCTCGGCGGGGACGAGGCGGCGAGCACGGCCATCACCGGCGAGACGCGCCGCACGCTCCTGGCGGAGACGGCCACGGACGCCGGTGAGCACGTCCGCCACAGCTTCACCGTCGACGTCCGCACCCCCGAGGGCGAGCCGACCGGCCCCGAGGGCACCCCCGGCCTGGACCTCTTCGTCGGCGGTTCGGCGCCCGCCCTCGCCGACATCCGGGTCACCCGCGCCGAGCGGGCCCGCCAGATCTTCCTCGTCGGCGACTCCACGGTCTGCGACCAGCCCGGTGACCCGTACTCCGGCTGGGGGCAGCAGCTCCCGCAGTACCTCAGGAAGGGCTTCTCGGTCGCCAATCACGCCGACTCCGGCGAGAGCACGGTCTCCTACCTCGCCGACTCCCGGCTGTGGGCCACCGTCCAGCCGCGGATCCGCCGGAACGACCTGGTCCTGATCCAGCTGGCCCACAACGACAAGCAGACCGACGCGGCCACCTACCGGGCCAACCTCGAGACGCTGGTCGCGGGCGTCCGCGAGAAGGGCGGGAAGCCCGTGCTGGTCACCCCGATCGTGCGCCGCTGGTTCAACGCCGACGGCACCCTGAACAACGGCACCGCCCTGCTGGTCAACGGCCTGGGCGTCGACCACCCCGCGGTCGTCCGCGCGGTCGCCGCGGACCGCTCCGTGCCGCTGATCGACCTCACCGCCAGGACGAAGGCGCTGGTGGAGTCCCTGGGCACGGAGGGCTCCAAGGCGCTCTACCTCTACAACGAGAAGCGCGACAACACCCACACCTCGGTGCGCGGCGCGACCGTGTACGCCGGCCTCGTCCGGGACGAACTCGTCGCCCAGGGGCTGGTGCCCGAGGGGAAGACCAGGGTGGGATAGGACTCCTGGGGCGTCCCGACCGGAACCGGGGCGCCCCAGGTCTGCAAGTGAGGTCTTCACGCGGGAGGGTCGGGGTGGGTGAGGTGCGTGGTCGGGTGCGGGTCCGGTGGGGCTTCTCGCGCAGTTCCCCGCGCCCCTGAGAAGCAGGGGCTGCGCCCCGTGCTTCTCAGGCCGCAGGGCCTGGGCTCTTGGGGGCGCGGGGAACGCGCGACCAGCCCCCACCGGACCCGCACCCGACCACGCACCCTGCTGGGCCCGAGCTTTGAGGGGCGCGGGTGAACTGCGCGAGAAGCCCCACCCACCCGCACCCGCCACGCACCCCGACGCACCCCACCACCCCGAAACCGCCCCACCCCGGCCCCCAGAGAAAGATCGCGCCCCATGCCCTCCCCGCCGCAGGAAGACCGCACCCTCAGTCCGTACACCGGCTACACCCGCGCCCACTGGGAGACGGCGGCCGACGCGCTGCTGGCCGCCGTGGAGCCGTACGCCAGTGCCGACGGGGCGCTCTACCAGCTGCCCGGCGACCGGGCCAGCTGGACGGGCCGGCTCTCCGACGGGCTGGAGGGATACGCCCGCACGCTGCTGCTCGCCGCGTTCCGCCGTGACGAGAAGGCGCTCGCGCGGTACGCGGACGGTCTCGCGGCCGGAGTCCGCGGCGTCTGGCCGCGCATCGAGGACCGCCGTCAGCCCCTCGTCGAGGCCGCGTCGATCGCCTTCGCTCTGCGCGTGACCCGGGACCTGCTCTGGGACCGTCTCGACGACGGCGTCCGCCAGCGCGCGGCGGCCTGGCTCGGTGACGCGCTCACCGCCGAACCCTGGCCCTGCAACTGGGAGTTGTTCCCGGTCACGGTCGGCGGCTTCCTCGAAGAGATCGGCCACGAGCCGGAGCTGGCCCGCCGGGTCATCGACCGGCGCCTCGACCGGATCGAGCAGTGGTACCTCGGCGACGGCTGGTACACCGACGGCGACGGCCGCAAGTTCGACTACTACAACGGCTGGGCCATGCACCTCTACCCGGTCCTGCACGCCTGGCTCGCGCAGGACGACCGCCTCCTCGCGCGCTACGGCGACCGCCTCTCGGTCCATCTCGCCGACTACGCCCGGCTGTTCGGCGGCGACGGCGCCCCCCTGCACCAGGGCCGCTCCCTCACCTACCGCTTCGCGACGACCGTCCCGCTGTGGCTGGGCGCCCTCACCGGCCGTACGCCGCTGTCGCCGGGCCGGACCCGGCGGCTGGCGTCGGGCGCGCTGAAGTACTTCCTCGACCGGGGCGCGGTCGACGAGCACGGCCTGCTGTCGCTGGGCTGGCACGGACCGAACCCCGCCGTTCTGCAGGGGTATTCGGGCCCCGCCTCCCCGTACTGGGCCAGCAAGGGCTTCCTCGGCCTCCTGCTGCCCGCGGACCACGAGGTGTGGACGGCGACGGAGGAGCCGAGCCCGGTGGAGTGCGAGGACGAGCTGCGTCCCGTCGGCCCGCCCAACTGGCTGATCCAGTCCACGCGTTCGGACGGCCTGGTGCGCCTGCACAACCACGGCAGCGAGGACGTCCGCTACGACCCCTTCTACACCCGGCTCGCCTACTCGACGGTGACGGAGCCCGTGCCGCTGGCCGAGCCCGCCGAGTCGTACGACAACAGCGTGATCGTCGGCGGCGACGCCGGCCGCACGGACATCGAGCCGCTGGGCGTGGGGGAGGGCTGGGCGGCCTCCCGGCACACCGTCGGCGAGGCCGGTGTCCGGGTCACGAGCCTGGTGGTCGCCCGGGGGGCCGTCGAGGTCCGGGCCCACCTGGTGACGGGCGCGGCCCCCGGCACGCCGGTGCGGGTGACGGGCTGGGCGCCCGCGGAGGGTGTGGAGAGCGCGGTGCATCCCGTGCACGGCCTGGCGAGCGCTGCCACCGGGCAGGGCCTCACCGGTGAGACGGCCGACGCGGACGCCACCCTCTTCGTCGCCCTGGCCCGTCTCACCGCCGAGGCAGACGCCCGGCCCCTGCCGGAGCTGGTCTCCGTCGAGGTGAGGGGCGCGTACGAGGTGTCCGTGGACTGGGCCCACGGTGAGCGGGTCCGGTTCGTGTTCACGGCTTCAGGTGGGCGATCCTCAGCGTCTTCGTGGTCGGTGACGCCCCGTTGAGGGCGGTCGTGCAGGACGGGGTGACGGGAGCGTAGGCCCAGGTCGGCGTGCCGTCCTTCAGGACCGCGATGTCCTGGGATATGAGGGCCGGCACCGGCCGGGTCTACGTCCCCTCGGGGTCCTCGCGGGGCCAGTGCGTGAGCGCCAGGTGCAGCGCCTCGACGCACCGGTCCCAGGACCTGCGTACGTCGCGGGGCGCGCCGAAGCCGCCCCCGGCCTCCAGGGCGCAGAAGCCGTGGAAGGTGCTGCGCAGCAGCCGCACGGCGTCCGTGAGATCGGGTTCGTCGAGGCCGTACGCGCGGAGCATTCCGTAGGTGATCTCGGCGGTGCGGCGCAGGGCGGGGGAGTCGGTGACGGGCAGCTGGTCGAGGGGGAGCTGGGTGGCCGCGTACCGGCCGGGGTGCCGCAGGGCGTACTCCCGGTAGGCCCCGGCGAAGGCGGCCAGCGCGTCCCTGCCGGCCCGGCCGGCGACGGCCGCCGCGATCAGGTCGATCATCTCGCCGCCGGCCAGCAGGGCCATGCGGCCGCGCAGGTCCTGGAGGCTGCGCACGTGCGAGTACAGACTCGCGTCCTTGACCCCGAAGTGACGGGCCAGGGCGGACAGCGAGACGCCCTCGAAGCCGACCTCGTCGGCGAGGTCGGCGGCGGCCGCGGTGATGCGGTCGGGGGTGAGACCGGCTCGGGGCATGGACCACCTCTGGACGGGACGAGAACCTAGGGACCCCAGGTTAAGGTCCGCCCACCCCTGTGCCGTGCCCGCCCACGGGAGAGCCCCGGAAGCCCTTCGCGAGCTCCAGGGCCTCGGCCCGTCAGGATGTCCGCGTACCTCTGCCGATGGCCGCGCGCACGTCGCTTTCCCAGCCGAGGTCGGCGGCCACCCGTGCCGGGTCCTTGACGATCACGATCTTGCCCTCGACGCGGTGGACCCGGTAGCCACCGACGCCCGCCGACACCAGGAACTTGCGCAGCTTGGCGTCATGGCCCTGGGCGTAGGTGCTCTGCGTCGTGCTCGTGCACTCGGTGGTCTTCCGTTCCCAGACCTGGTCTTTGCCCGCGTCCTCGTGAAGGGGCACCAGGTAGTAGTAACTCCCGCAAGCACAGGGCTTGCCGGCGGCTGTCGGCGTCGTCATGGCCCGATGACAGGGACACCGGCCGGGCCCCGCGCCCCCCGTCAGGGGAGGCGCACCCCGGCCGGCCCCACCCGGCGGCGGTCGGGGTGAGGCCTGGGGTCCGAGGGACCGGTGTCGTCGCGGGGCGGTGCTCAGCCGATCGGCGCGTACAGCACGCCCAGCTTGTCGATCTCGTCGCCCGCCCGGCCGGTGAAGCCGACGATCTGCCAGCCGGCCGGAGCGGTGAAGGTCTTCGCGTCCGAGGTGGCCGTGCCCGAGGCGAGCGAGCGGCCCTTGTCCGTGCCGAAGGCGGCGGAGAAGATCCGCGTACGACCGTTCCTCTGGCCCTGCGTCAGCTTCACGGAGGTCAGGTGCTCCCCCGAGGCCAGGGTGAGGGAGGTTGCCGTACCGCCCGAGCCGCCGTGGGTCAGCGTCGTGCCCCCGTCGTGCGTGAGCGAGACGCCGTCGAGGCGCGAGGCGCCGCGCAGGGTGAGGGTGCGGGGCGAGACCGTCGCGGGGAGGTTGTCCGCGTCGCTGAACGCCGTGCCGTGCGGGCCGCCGGCGAAGTCACTGGCCCGCAGCCGGGGGTTGAGCTTCCAGGAGAAGTCGACCGCGTGCGGGAAGTGGTCGGAGAGGTTGCCGCCCGCGGAGTCGAGGAACTTCGCCCAGTCGTTGTTGTAGCGGCTCGCGGTCAGGTCGACCACGTTGCTGTCCCGGTAGAAGACCTTGTCGACGACTTCGCAGTCGTTGGTGGGGGCCGTCGTCGGGCAGACCAGCGCGTCGGCGCCCAGGGCGGGTGCGACACCGCCCTTGACCAGCTGCACCCACGGGTCGGTGAGGCCGTTCTCGCCGACGAGGCTGCGGATGTTGTCGCCGGTGCGCGTGTAGCGGGTGTTGGTGTCACCCATCACGATCACCGCGTTGCCCGCCGAGTTCGCCTTGATGAACTCCGAGAGCTGGGTGATGTTGGCGCGGCGCGCGGCCAGCGCGGCGTCGTCGGAGTCGGCGTTCGTGTGCACGTTGTAGAGGTCGACGTAGACCCCCTCGTCGAGCCGCACGCGGGCGAGCGAGAAGCCCTTCGGGGTGAGGCAGTTGGTGCCGGTGCAGGTGTTCCACTTCACGCGCTGGAAGTCGTCGAAGGCGTAGTCGGAGAGGGTGTTGAGACCGTCGCCGAAGGGCACCCCGCCGCTGGTCGCGGTGCGGTGGGGGTGGTCGTCGCCCGCGTACAGGGCCGCGTGGTAGTTGAAGTCCTCCTGGACGTTGACGATGTCGTACGCCCCCAGGCGCGGCGAGATCAGCGGCGTGTTCGTCGCGGGCTTGCCGGAGCTCAGCCCCTCGGGGAGGCCCGCGACGTTGTACGTCAGCACGTTGAACGTGCCGCTGGTGGCCGCCGCGGCGGGGGTCGCGCCGGTGGTGGCGAGACCGGTGACGGCGAGCGTGCCGGCGGCGAGGACGCCGAGGAGTCTTCGCAGGGGGCGCTGCGGGATCGCAGAAGTCATGGGGGCTCTCCGGGGAGGCGTGGGGAAGATGAGCGGTGCTCAGATTCAGTCGCCATCAGTGTGACGCGCAAGGTCAGTTGGGGAAACAGTGAGGGACGAGAAGATCAGAGGTCTTCATGGCGTCGCGCACTGAAGGGGTCCGTGCACACCGGGAGGGTTCGTCGGCGGCCGCGGTCCGACACCATCAACGCCGGCCTCGGCACGGACACCGCCTACGGCGACTTCGGCAACGACCGCGTCGACGGCGCCGGAGGCAACGACACACCGAACGGCGGCCCCGGCAACGACAACCTGATGGGCAACGCGGGCAACGACCGCCTCACCACCGTCGACGGCGTCTCCGCCGACGACACCGCAAACGGCGGCACCGGCACCGACACCTGCACCACGGACCCCGGAGACCCCCGCGTCAGCTGCCCGTGACCCTCAAGGCCCCGGGCCCACGCCCGTCGTGACACACACGAGGAGCGGCCGGCCGACCCGCAGGCCGGCCGGCCGCTCCTCGGCGTCCGCCGCCCTACGACTTCGTCGTAGAGAACACGAACGAGAACTCCGCCGGCCCGGCGAGCAGGTGGTACTGCGGCAGCGCGCCCGGCCCGCAGGACTGGGAACCGATGCCCATTTGGCCGTGGTCGAGGTTGACCCACACCGAGTCACCGGCCCGGAGGTCGGTCAGGTGCGCGGCGGCGTCCAGCTGCTCGGTGGTCCAGCGGCGGGCCGTGAACCCGAACTCCGGGTCGCCCTCGACCCGCAGGCCGCCCAGCTCCGCCCAGCGGACGTCGGGACGGGCCCCGTTCTCCTGGGGGCGGACGTACGGGGTCTGCAGCTCGTCGACCGTGGAGTGGTGGCGGTACACCATGGACGCCGATTTGGTGTCGGGGTAGCCCTCGCCGGGGCCGCCGCCGTACCACGTCACGGCATGGGCGGACGGCAGGCCGAAGCGGATGCCGAGCCTGGGCAGCGGGACGGTCCACTGGCCCTCCGGGACCACCGACACGGTCAGCTTCAGCCGGGTGCCGTCGGAGGTCCACCGGTACGTCGTGCGCAGACCGATCTCCCGGGCGGCGGGCGCCACCCGAGTCCGTACCGTCAGCGCGTCCTCACCCAGCTCCACCGCGTCCAGGCGGTGCCGCATGCGGTGCAGGCCCCACGTGCGCCACAGCTCGCTGTACCGCGTGCCGTCCTGCCAGGAGGCGCCGTCGTCGTTGTCCGTCGGCGCCCGCCACACGTCCAGCCGCAGCCCGGTCACATCGAGGGCGCCGATGGTCTTCAGCGCGCCCGTACGGACGTCGAAGGAGGCCGGGCCGAGGTAGACGAGCTTCTCGCTCGCCGTCGGCCGGTCGGTCGGCGCGACGGACGGCGCCGGCCGCTCCCCGGCCGGGAGCTGGGCCCAGGCGACCTGATGGTCCTTCCTGCCCCACGCCGTGTCCTCGGCCAGCAGCGCCCGTACGGTCCACAGCGCCTCGCCGGCCGGTCCGCCGGTCGGCGGCTGCGGCAGCTTCACCTCGGCCGACTCGCCGGGATTCAGGGCGGGCACCGCCAGGGTGCCGGCCTCCACCGTCTTGCCGTCGACCTGGTACGACCACTCGAAGGCCAGCTCGGACAGGTCCGCGAAGTCGTACGCGTTGCGCACCCGGACGGTCCCGGTGGTGCCGTCGCCGTCGATGCGGACCGGCTCGATGACCTTCTTGAACTCCAGCAGGCCGGGGGACGGCGTCCGGTCCGGGAAGATCAGGCCGTCGCAGACGAAGTTGCCGTCGTGCAGTTCCTCACCGAAGTCGCCGCCGTAGGCGTAGCCCAGCTCGGGGTGGGTGATCCCGTGGTCGATCCACTCCCAGACGAAGCCGCCCTGGATGCGCTCGTGCGCCTCGAAGATGAGCTGGTAGTCGGCGATGCCGCCGGGGCCGTTGCCCATGGCGTGGCCGTACTCGCACTGGATGAAGGGAAGCTGCCGGCGCCGGAGGGGGCCGCCGTCCAGGCGCTTGCCGATGAGTTCGGTCTCGGCGTGGTCGGCGTACATCCGGGAGTACATGTCGGTGTCGCGGCAGTCCCAGTCACCCTCGTAGTGCACGAGACGTGAGCCGTCGCGGCCGTGGATCCACTCGGCCATGGCGGTGAGGCCGCGGCCGGTGCCCGCCTCGTTGCCCAGGGACCAGATGACCACCGAGGCATGGTTCTTGTCGCGCTCCACCATCCGGGCCGCGCGGTCCAGCAGGGCCGGGGTCCAGCGGTCGTCGTCGACGGGGTTGTCCCGCCAGTTCTGCTCGGTGAAGCCGTGGGTCTCCAGATCGCACTCGTCGATCACCCAGAGGCCGTACTCGTCGCACAGGTCGAGGAAGGCGGGGTGCGGCGGGTAGTGCGAGGTGCGCACGGCGTTGATGTTGTGCCGCTTCATCAGCAGCACGTCCTCGCGCATGGTCTCCAGGTCGAGGGAGCGGCCCTTCTTCGGATGCCACTCGTGCCGGTTGACGCCCTTGAACAGGATCGCCCTGCCGTTGACCTTGAGCAGACCGTCCTCCAGCACGACCGTGCGGAAACCGATCCGCAGCGGGACGCGCTCGCCCGCCGTGACCAGCTCACCGTCGTACAGCCGGGGTGTCTCGGCGGTCCACGGCTCCACCGGGACCGTCACCGCCTCGCCGGTCGCGACATCGATGTCGAGGGCGGGCACGAGGACCCGGCCGTCGACGTCGGAGTCGACACGCAGGGTCCCGATGCCGCCGACATGGTCGTAGGAGGCGTGCACGAAGAAGTCGAGGGCGCTGCCCGCCGGGCGGTGCAGCAGCGTGACGTCCCGGAAGATGCCGGGCAGCCACCACTGGTCCTGGTCCTCCAGGTAGGAGCCCGCCGACCACTGGTGGACCCGGACGGCGAGGACGTTCCCGGCCGGCTTCAGCAGGTGCCCGACCGCGAACTCGTGCGGCAGCCGGGACCCCTTGAACTCACCGATGTCCGTGCCGTTCAGCCACACCCGGGCACAGGACTCCACACCGTCGAACCGCAGCACCGCCCCGCCCTCGTCGCGAGCGGGCCACCCCTCGGGCAGGTCGAAGAACCGCAGATGGTCGCCGGTCGGGTTCTCCGACGGCACCCTCGGCGGGTCCACCGGGAAGGGGTACAGGTGGTTGGTGTAGATCGGCGCCCCGAAGGCCCCGTCCCCCTGCAGGACCCAGTGGCCCGGCACCGCCACCTCGGCCCAGCCCCCGGCGTCGTACCCCGGCGCCGCGAACGAGTCGTCCTCGGCGTCGGCGGTGGGGGAGAGCCGGAAGCGCCAGCTCCCGTTGAGCGAGAGCGACCGGGCGTCGGAGGACGCGTACCAGGCGCGGGGCGGCAGGGCCCCGCTGCCCGGTGAGACGTCCTCGACGTAGTCGACGGAGGTGCCGGTGACGGCCTCGGCGGCGGTGCCGGTGGTGCGGAAAGACATCGGTCTCCTTGCTGGTTCTTCCTAGCCCTTGATCCCAGTCTGCGCGATGCCCTGCACCAGCCAGCGCTGGAGGAAGAGGAAGACGAACACCAGGGGCAGGATGGAGATGGCCGTGGCCATGAAGATCAGGTGGAAGTTGACGGTCTGGCCGGTCATGTAGTTCGAGAGCGCGACCTGGACGGTCCACGCGCTCGGGTCCTGGCCGATGACCAGCGGCCACAGGAAGGAGTTCCACCCGCTGATGAACGTGATCGTCGCCATCGCGGCGAAGAAGTTCAGCGAGTTGGGTACGACGACCCGCCAGTACGCGCCCATGTAACCGAGCCCGTCCACCCGCGCCGCCTCCTCCAGCTCCTTGGGGAACCCCAGGAAGTACTGCCGGAACAGGAAGCAGGTGAAACCGCTGAAGAGGCCCGGGATGATCAGACCCCGGTAGGTGTCGATCCAGCCGAGGGAGGACACCAGCACGAAGCTGGGCACGAAGGTCACGGCGGTCGGGACCATCAGGGTGCCGAGGACGGCGTAGAACACCTTGTTGGCGTGCTTGTACGGGATGCGGGCCAGGCCGTAGCCGGCCAGCGAGCACACGAGGAGCGTCCCCACGGTGTGCAGGACGCCGACGACCGCGGAGTTCCACAACGAGCGCGCGAAGTCGACCGACGGGTCGTCGAACGGCTCGCTGATGTTGCCCCACTGGATCTCGGTGGGGAACCACTTCCATTCCTCGCCCGTGATCTCCGGGTCCGTCATCAACGCGTTGCGGACGATCAGATAGAACGGGATCAGGAAGAGGAGCGCGGCGAAGCCGGTGGCGAGGTACAGCCCGGTCGAGCCGATCACGCTGCCGGTGCGCACGCGGCGCGGCTTGGCCGACACGTCGACCCGGTCCGCCGGAGGTGTCGTGGTGGTGGTCACTTGGACTCCTCACCCCTTCCGAATCCCATGAACCTGCCCTGGAGCAGGGTGACCAGGCAGATCAGTACGGTGAGCAGCAGCGCGCCCGCGCTGCCCGCGCCGTAGTCCTGGCTGTCGCCGAGCGCCTTGTAGTACAGCTCGACCAGGGGCGGCCTGCCCCAGGTGGTCTTCGACAGCAGGTTGAAGAACTCGTCGAACGCCTGGTACGCCGCCACGAGCAGCAGCAGGATCACGGCGGTGGAGGTGGCCCGCAGTTGCGGCAGGGTGATGTGCCAGAACGTCTGCCAGCCGGGCTTCGCGCCGTCGATCGCGGCGGCCTCGTACATCTCCTGCGGGATGTTCTGCAGGGCCGCGATGAAGAGGATCATGTAGAAGCCGGCTTGCAGCCAGAGCCGGACGCTCAGGATGACCAGCCAGTACCACGGCGGGTCGGGGCTGGCCAGCCAGGCGGTGTTGTCGATGCCGAACAGGCCGAGGAAGGTGTTCGCGAGACCGAAGCGGACACCGTTGAAGATGGACATCTTCCACACCAGCGAGGCGGCGACGTAGCTGACCGCCGTGGGCAGGAAGAACACCGACCGGAAGAACGCCCGCATGAACCGCAGCCGGTTCACCATCAGCGCCAGTCCGAGCGAGGTCGCCCAGGTGATCGGCACGATGCAGACGGCGAAGACCGTGAAGGTGACGAGGGAGCCCATGAACTCCTCGTCGGTCAGCATCGTCACGTAGTTGTCGAGGCCGACGAAGGTGCTCGGGGTGACCGTGAAGCGGGCCTCGAAGAACGACAGGTAGAGGCTCCACAGGATCGGCAGGTAGACGAAGATCGCCAGACCGATCAGGAACGGCCCGGTGAAGATCCAGAAGTTGAACGTGGGGGAGCCCCGCAGCCCCCGCCGCGGCCGGGCCGGAGTGGCCTTGACCGGGGCGGGGCTGGAGACGCCGTCCTTGGTGAGGGTCGACATGTCGTGAGTACCTGTCCGCCGACCTATCCGAAGAGCTTCTTGAGCTCTTTGTTGACCTTCGCGTCGGCCTTGGTGAGTTCCTTGTCCGGGTCGCCGCCCTTGCGCACCGAGTTGGCGAGGACGTCCTCCAGGGCGGTGATGCTCGCCTGGGTCCAGCCGATGTTGTCGAAGTGGCCGTAGTCGGTGAACAGCTTGACGCCCTCAGCGGGCAGGCCCGACTTCAGCTTCTCGGCCGACTGCGCGATGGAGGTGCGCGGCGGGATGTGGAAGCCGTAGGAGAGCGCCCAGTCCTCCTGGTACTCCTTCTGGTCGATCCACAGCCACTTCACGTATTCCTTGGTCTCGTCGAGGTTCTTGCCCTTGGCGTTGACGAACATCGACCAGCCTCCGTTGTAGACGGAGAGCTTGCCCGCGTCGCCGACCTTGGGGAACGGGAAGATGCCGAGGTCGTCGCCGAGCGCCTTCTGCATCTGCGGCATCGCCCACATGCCGCACCACTGCATGGCGGTCAGGCCCTGGTTGAGCGCCGAGGGGTCCCAGAAGTCGGTCGGGGCGTCGAGCAGCAGGTCACCGCTGGTGAACAGCTTGCGCAGCTGCTTGAAGCCGTCGACGACCGCGTCCGTGTGGTAGGCGATCTGGTTCTTGTCGTCGAGGTGCTGCGCGCCGGCCGACCAGATCAGCGGGTTGACCATCGAGTGCAGGGTGTTGCCGAGGTAGGCGCCCTTGACCTTGCTGGTGGTCAGCTTGGCGGCGGCTTCGGCCAACTCCTCCAGCGTCTGCGGAACCTCGACACCGGCCTTCTCGAACAGCGACTTGCGGTAGAAGAAGAACTGCGGGTCGTCGATCATCCTTATGCCGTAGATCTTGCCGTCGACCGTGTGCGACTGGATGTCGGCCTGGTTGAAGTCGTCCTTGACCGGGTCTATCAGGTCGGTCAGGTCCGCGACCTGGCCGCTCTCGATCATCTGCAGCTGCGGGTGGAACTCGAAGCAGTCGGGGGCCTTGTCCGTGAGCAGCGAGGCGAACAGCTTGCTCTCGAAGTTGGAACCGGTGATCCACTGCGTGGTGACGTTGCCGCCCTTGTAGGCCTTGGCGTACCTCTTGATGGCCTGCTCGGTGCCCGCCTCGCCGTACGCGTGGAAGTACTGCGTGAGACCGGCGCCCGCACCCCCGCCGTTGCTCCGACCGGTGTTGCTGCCGCATGCGGCCAGACCGCCGGCGGCGGCCAGGCCCATAGCGGCCCGCAGTACGGAGCGGCGGTCGAAGTTGCTGTTGCTCATTGCCGACATGCTGACGTCCTTGTCTCGAGTACGGCTGTGGCGCTGTGCCTGGAGGCTCTGCGGCTCAGTGCCTGTTGACCCAGTGGCTCAAAGAGGCTTGCGGTGCGGGACGTTAACCTTCGGCTAAGGCTTCGGCAAGGGGTTGGACGAAGTCTGTTCGAAGCGTTGTATTCGGTTCGGTGTTCCGAACGTCCGTGCGTTGCCGCGGATTTGACGTGGGTATGAGGGCCGCCGGGTCAGGGTCCGGCGGCCCTCGGCTCAGGGGTGTTCGCGCAGGCGTTCGCGCTCTTCGGGCCGCCCTCGGCGGCGCACGGCGGGCCTGCCGCGCACCGGGGCGGCGCGGGGGCCCGGCTTCTGCCCCACGGACTGCAGCGCCCCTTCGAGCGCGAACGTCGCGGCGCCCAGGCAGGCCGGGTCCGAAGGGATCTGGGAGAGCACGATCTCGGTGGCTGCCATCGGGCGCGGCAGCGCGTGCCGGGCGACGGCCTCGCGCACCTCCGCGACCAGGGGCTCGCCCAGCGCGGCCGCGACCCAGCTGCTGAGCACGACCACTTCGGGATTGAACAGATTGACCAGGTCGGCGATGCCGGCGCCGAGATACCGGGCCGTGTCCCGCACCACCTTGACCGCCACCGGATCGTGCCGGGCCACACCCCGTGCGAGGGCCGCGATGGTGGCCGTCTGGTCCTCGGGGTGCAGCAGCGTACTGCGCGGGCTCAGCTCCCGGAGGTTCAGCATGATCCCCGGGGCGCCCACGTACGTCTCCACGCAGCCGTGGTTGCCGCAGTGGCACAGCCGGCCGTCCAGCACGATCGTCGTGTGGCCCCACTCGCCGGCGCTGTTGCTCACCCCCCGGTGCAGCCCGCCGTCCAGGACGAGCCCGGCGCCCACGCCGGTCCCCAGGGTGATCACCGCGGCGTCCCCGCGTCCGCGGGCGGCCCCGAACCACAGCTCGGCCACCGCGACCGCACGCAGCGGATTGTCCAGGTACAGCGGGTAGGCGATGTGCTCGGTCAGCAGGTCGAGCAGCGGCACGTCGTGCCAGTCCCAGTTGGGCGCGTACTCCGAGATGCCGGTGGCGCGGTCGACCTGCCCCGGCACGCTCACCCCGACGCCGAGCACCCGGGCGCCCTCGGTGCCGGCCTGGGCGACGACGGAGCCGACGGCGGCGGCGACGTGCCCCACCATCTGCTCGGGCAGGCTCTCACCCGGACGGACGTCCTCCTCGGCCCGGGCCAGCACGTTCAGCGCGAGGTCGAACAGCTCGACATGGACGTACGTCTCCGCGATGTCGACGCCGATCAACGCGCCCCCCGACGCGTTGACGGCCACCAGCCCCCGGGGGCGGCCCCCGGCCGAGTCCTCGAACCCGACCTCGGTGATCATGCGGAGGTCCAGCAGCTCACCGACGAGCGTGGCGACCGTGGCCAGGCTCAGCCCGGTGGCGGCCGCCAGCTCCTGACGGGAGGTGGGAGACTTGGCGATGATCTGGCGCAGCACCTCGTACCGGTTCGCGGTGCGAATGTCGCGTGAGGTGCGCTTCACCGACGACATGATCCCCTCGGTCCCTCCAGGCCATGACGAGGCCTGCTGCCCCGGCGCGGTCGAAGGCTATGGCGCGGAAGGGGCTTTCTACAAGGGGTTAGGAAAGGGGGTTTACGAAGTCGCCCCGACGCATCGCGTGCCGTGGCCGGAGACCGACGGCCGACGCGACACGGCGACGGCCGCGCGGGCCGGCCGGCTCATCCGACTCCCGCACGCCCTCGCGCGGGCCCGACCCCCTGAGCGCACCCCGGCACACCACGCGCTCGCGTCCGCCTCACCCACCACACGCTCGTGCCCGCCTCACCCGCCACACGCTCGTGCCCGCCTCGCCCACCGCACGCTCCGCGCGCGTCTCACGCGTCGAGAACCTCCCGGACGAAGGTGTTGCGGAACTTGCCCGCCGGGTCCAGCTCGTCGGCCACCCGCCGGAAATCACCCAGCCGGGGGTACAACCGCCCCAGTTCGGCGGCCGGCACGGTGAACACCTTGCCCCAGTGCGGCCGGGCCTCGAACGGCGCGAGCACCTCCTCCACCCGCCGCACCACCGGCAGGACGGGCGCCGCGTCCGCGATCCACGTGAAGTGCAGCGCGACCGTGTCCCGGCCCTCCGCGGGGCTGATCCACTGCGCGTCGGCGGCCATCGTGCGGACCTCGCAGACCTGCAGCACCGGGGCCACGGTGTGCCGGATCGAGTCGAGCGCGCGCAGGGCGTCCAGAGCGAACGGGCGCGGCATCAGGTACTCCGACTGCAGCTCCTCCCCGCTGCTCGGCGTGAACTCCGCGCGGAAGTGCGGCAGCCGCTCGTGCCAGGGGCCGGGCACCCCGAACTGCTCGGTGCAGTTCACCGTCGGCATGCCCGGCACCGGATGCATCGCCTCGGTCGCGGGTTCGGCCCACGGGAAGTCCGTCGTGGGCCGGTCCTGGCGACGCTTGACCCACGCCTGGTCGAAGCCGGAGTGCTGCCAGCGGGTGAAGAGGCTCACGCTGTACGCGGACGCCGACACGGCGGCGAAGTCCAGCCCGTCCAGGGGAAGTTCACCGAACACGTGCTGGGTCATCCCGAAGGCGGGTTCCAGGTCGAGGGTGAGCGCGGTGACCACGCCGAGGGCCCCGAGCGAGGTGACCGCCGCGCCGAAGCGGTCGTCGCCGCGGGTCAGCGTCAGCGTCGACCCGTCCGCCGTCACCAGCTCCACCTCGCGCACGGCCGCCGCCAGCGGGCCGTTGCCCTCGCCCGAGCCATGGGTGCCGGTGGCCACCGAGCCCGCCACGGAGATGTGCGGGAGAGAGGCCATGTTGTGCAGGGCGAGACCGTGTGCGTGCACCGCCCGGGCCAGCTCCGCGTACCGGACCCCGCCGCCGACCCGGACCGTACGGGCCGCCGTGTCCACGTCGATCGCCGGTGGCAGCCCGGTCAGGGAGAGCAGGACGCCCTCGGGGCCGGGCTCCGCGATCTCGTTGAACGAGTGCCCGCTGCCCAGCACCCGCACGCGCTCGCTTCCCGCGACCAGTGCCCGCAGCGCGTCGACGGAGGGCGGCCGGTGCAGCTCCTGCGCGGTGTACGTGATGTTCCCGGCCCAGTTGGTCAGGGTCTCCGTCATCATGCGGCTGTCCTTCGCGCTCCGTGAGCCGTAGCTGTCGGGGCCATCCTCTCCGCTCCGGGCCGGTCCCCGTTCATTGACCCTCTCGTGAGCGCCTGCCTACCGTAGGAAGCGGTTGCTGCCGCGCCGCCTCCTCCTCCAGTCGGAAGGTCCTTCCTTGCCCGAGCGTCCGCTCGCTCTGTTCGCCATGACGGCCGAGAACGTTCCGCAGGTCTTCCCGCCGGAGGTGTTGTCCCGGCTGCGGAAGACCGTCGAGATCGATCCCGCCCTGGTCGCCGAGGACTTCTCCGACCCCCGGGTCCGGGAGACGCTGGCGGCGGCCGAGGTGCTGGTCACCGGCTGGGGCTGCCCCCGCATCGACCGGGCGGTCCTGGACGCCGCGCCCGGCCTGCGGGCGATCCTGCACTCGGCGGGTTCGGTGAAGGGGTTCGTCACGCCGGACGTCTGGGAGCGCGGGATCGCCGTCTCCACGGCCGCCGACGCCAACGCCGTGCCCGTCGCCGAGTACACGCTCGCCATGGTCCTGCTCGCCGGCAAGGACATCCTCAACCGCCGCGAACGCCTGCGGACCGAGCGCGTCTCGCCGGGCTGGGGATTCGTCCCCGGCATCGGCAACCACGGCCGCCGCGTCGGTGTCATCGGCGCCTCCCGCATCGGCCGCCGGGTCATCGAGCTGCTGCGCCCGTTCGACCTGCGGGTGAGCCTCACCGACCCCTACGTCGACGAGTCCGGGGCCGCCGCCCTCGGCGTACCGCTGCTGCCGCTCGACGAACTGCTGCGCACCTGCGACATCGTCACCGTGCACGCCCCGGACACCCCTGAGACCCACCGGCTCCTCGACCGCCGCGCCCTCGCTCTGATGCCCGACGGCGCCGTCCTGGTCAACACCGCGCGCGGCGCGCTCGTCGACCACGACGCGCTCGTCGACGAGCTGCGCACCGGCCGGCTCTCCGCGATCCTCGACGTCACCGACCCCGAGCCCCTGCCCGCCGACTCCCCTCTCCTCGACCTGCCGAACGCCTTCGTCACCCCCCACCTGGCCGGCTCCCAGGGCAACGAGGTCGCCCGCCTCGGCCTGGCGGTCACGGAGGAGGCCGAACGCCTCGCCGCCGGAACGGAGCTGGCGTACGCGCTGGACAGGTCGGTGCTGGAACGGACGGCGTGACCCGAGTCGAGCCGTGACGTGACCCGGAGCCGGCCGCGGATGCTGTCCAGGGGCGCGGGGAACCGCGCGAGCGCCCCCTCCCTCTCGCACTCGGCGACGCACCCGCACCCCCCACCCCTCCGTCCGACCGCCGGAGGCATACCGTGGGGAGGTGCGTGCGGGCGACCCCCGGACGTCGTCGTCGTGAGCGAGGAGACAACGGGATGGATGGCAGCCGCACCGCACTGGTGGAGGACCTGATGGAGAGGTTCCCGCACGTGCCACGGGAAGCCGTCTTCAAGGAGGACCTGCTCAGGGGCGGTGTGGCCTTCGACGCCTCCGCGCTGAGCGACAACGAGAAGGGCGAGGTGAAGCCGAAGTCGTACTTCATCTTCTCCTTCGACCACGGCACCCTCCCCGAGTTGGGCGAGGCCGCGCTGCGCCGCCCGCCGGAGGAGATCATCCTCACCGGCGGCCCGTACGACCTGCGCCGTACGGTCGTCTCCGTGCGCGTCAACCCGTCCTCGCCCTACCGGGTGGCGTCCGACGAGGACGGCCTCCTCGGTCTGTACCTCGACGGCAGGCGCATCGCGGACGTCGGCGTTCCCCCCATGCCGGAGTACTACAAGCACACCCTCTCCAACGGGAAGTCCGTGATGGAGGTGGCCCCGACCATCCAGTGGGGCTATCTGATCTACCTCACCGTCTTCCGGGTCTGCCAGTACTTCGGCGCGAAGGAGGAGTGCCAGTACTGCGACATCAACCACAACTGGCGCCAGCACAAGGCCGCGGGCCGCCCTTACACGGGCGTGAAGGACGTCGACGAGGTCCTCGAAGCCCTGGAGATCATCGACCGGTACGACACGGCGAAGACGTCCACCGCGTACACGCTCACCGGCGGGGCCATCACCAAGACGGTCTCGGGCCGCGACGAGGCCGACTTCTACGGCCACTACGCCAAGGCCATCGAGGAGCGGTTCCCGGACCGCTGGATCGGCAAGGTCGTCGCCCAGGCGCTGCCGCTGGACGACGTCAAGCGCTTCCACGACTACGGCGTGAAGATCTACCACCCCAACTACGAGGTGTGGGACGAGTACCTCTTCAAGATGTACTGCCCCGGCAAGGAGCGCTACGTCGGCCGCGACGAGTGGCACCGGCGGATCCTGGACTCGGCGGGCGTCTTCGGCGCGCGCAACGTGATCCCCAACTTCGTGGCGGGCGTGGAGATGGCCGAGCCCTTCGGCTTCAAGACGGTCGACGAGGCCATCGCCTCGACCACCGAGGGCCTGCGCTTCTTCATGTCGCACGGCATCACGCCCCGCTTCACCACCTGGTGCCCGGAGCCCACGACCCCGCTCGGCAAGGCCAACCCGCAGGGCGCGCCGCTGGAGTACCACATCCGGCTGCTGCAGGCCTACCGCGCCACGATGGAGGAGTTCGGGCTGTCGTCGCCGCCCGGATACGGCCCGCCCGGACCCGGCAACGCCGTCTTCTCCGTCAGCTCGTTCATGGACAGCCTCCCGGCCGTCGAGGAGGCGACCGAGGGGGCGGCGCGGCGGGACGGCTGACACGACGGTCCAGGGGGACGGCTGAGTCGAGGGTGCAGGGCTAGCGGGCGAGGGTGCAGGGCTGGGGAGTGGGCGAGGGCGCGGGAACAGCGGGCCCGCGGCGGGGAAGAGGGCCGACACGGAGAGTGCCGACGATGTTTCCGTTTGGTAACTCCCGTGGCGGTTGAGTCGTTCGGGGTCGGCGTACGTACAACTCCCCAAGCGTGACCGCTGGTCACGGCTTTTGAAGACGCAGCTTGTCAGTTGTGCGGAAACCGTGAAAAGCTCTGGGCCACCCGCAAGGTGGTCCCCCCGAACTCCCTTGAAGCAAAGGGTAGTTGACCGCTTTTGCGAACTTCCCCCCTCGCTCTGTGGATGCAGGAGACCCATGCCCGACCTGCCGAAGCCCCAGGACGCCGCCGAAGCCGCGCTGTTCTCGGAGTGCTGGGACGCGGTCCTGTCGTACGCCGACCTGTGCACCTCCGGGTCGGCCGCGGCGACCCAACTGGCCACCGATGCCTTCACGCACGGCATGCACGAGGCGCAGGCCCTGGAGTTCGACGCGGGAGCAGAGCGCGGCGCCGGACGGCGTGCCCTGCGACTGCCGCGCATACCCTTCCTCCTGACCTGGGTCAGGACGACCGCCACGGCCTGGGAGGCCGGCGGCCAGGGCCACCGGCTCGACCCCGACCTGCGCCTGTGGCTCAACTCGGACAAGGCCGCGCGCTACACCGGCCCGCCGCTGCACCGCCCCCTCGCCCTGCGCGCCCTGCGCGACATGCAGGAACCCGACGCGGCCCTGCTGTGGCTCGCCGAGGTCGAGTCGCTGCCGGTGGGCTCGGTCGCCCGCCGACTCGGCCTGGACCCGGCGGTCGCCGCGTCCGAACTCGACCAGGTGCGGGCGCTGTTCAGGGACCGCTGCCACCGCAGCCAGCTCGACACGCCCATGAACCCCGACTGCCGCGTCTACGCCCGGCTGCTCGACGCGGTCACCCGTTCACCCGGCACCGACACCCCCGACGACCTGTCGCGCCACCTCGCCACCTGCGTGGGGTGCGCCGAGGCCGCGGCCTGTCTCGGCCTGCACGGCGGCGGGCTGCCCGCCGCGCTCGCCGGCGGCGTGATCGGCTGGAGCGGACTCGCCTACCTGGAACGCCGCCGCCGCGCGGCCGACGCGGGGATGCTGCCCGGACGCGCCGACGCCACCGGCACCGACCGGGGACTCTCGCCGGGCCGCGAGGCCAGGCCCCGGTTCACCCTCAGCCGCAACGGCCTGCTCGTCGCCGCCGGTCTCGTCTCCGTGCTGACGCTCGCGGTCTCCCTCACACCCTTCGGCGGGGACGACACGGTCGCGGGCGGCTCCTCCGCCGACGGGTCGCCGGTGGTCCAGCAGGACCCGAGGTTCCCGGTGACGGGGGCCCCGTCCGACGAGGGATCCGGACTGCAGAGCACGACACGGCCCGAGGCGACCGGTTCCGGGAAGAAGGACGACGCGGGCGACGACAAGGACAAGAACAAGAACGGCAACAGCAACGAGGAACCCCAGGGCGACGCCTCGACGCCGGCCCGGGTCTCCCACAAGCCGGTCGAGCCCGGCAAGTCGCCCGGCGCCACGTGCCTCGTCCGCTACGAGCTCGTCAACGAGTGGCCCGGCGGCTTCCAGGCCACCCTCACCGTCACCTCCAAGAAGGCCCTCGACGGCTGGCGCCTCGGCTGGACCTACGCGGGCGACCAGCGCGTCACCCAGATGTGGGACGGCACCTTCGACCAGGAGGGCTCCCAGGTCAGCGTCACCGCCGCCGACTACAACAAGACCGTCGCGGCGGGCGGCACCTTCGGCGTGGGCTTCCTGGGCATCTGGCAGGGCTTCGACAACCCCGCCCCCGTGAAGTTCACGCTCGACGGCAGCCCCTGCGCCACGGGGAAGTGAACGCGGTCGGGCGAGCGGCCCCGCTCGCCCGGTCCCGGTCCACGAAGCCCTCGTCATCGCCTCCGGCCGTGCGACCGGCGCCCACGGCCCCGTGCCGGCCGGCCGTTGCGCTACGGGGCAAGAACCGGTGCACGCGCGGACGAGTGACAGTGGTCCGTTCTTCCTAGGGTCGTCGCATCCCCGCAGTGCGGGCCGCCGGCGGACGCCGGTCAGCGTCGAACGAAGGAACGATCCCCATGCCGTACATCACCGTGGGCCAGGAAAACTCCACCACCATCGACCTCTACTACGAGGACCACGGCACCGGGCAGCCGGTCGTCCTCATCCACGGTTTCCCCCTCGACGGCCACTCCTGGGAGCGGCAGAGCGCCGTCCTGCTGGAGGCGGGACACCGCGTGATCACGTACGACCGCCGTGGCTTCGGGCAGTCCAGCCAGCCGACGACCGGCTACGACTACGACACCTTCGCGGCCGACCTGAACACCGTCATGGAGACCCTCGACCTGCGTGACGCCGTCCTCGTCGGCTTCTCGATGGGCACCGGCGAGGTCGCCCGGTACGTCTCCGCCTACGGCACCGAGCGCGTCGCCAAGGTGGCGTTCCTCGCGTCGCTGGAGCCCTGCCTGCTGAAGTCCGACGACAACCCGGGCGGCGTCGCTCCGAAGGAGTTCTTCGACGGGGTCGTCGCGGCCGTCAAGGCGGACCGCTACGCCTACTACACGGACTTCTACAAGGACTTCTACAACCTGGACGAGAACCTCGGCACCAGGATCAGCGAGGAAGCGGTCCGCCACAGCTGGGACGTGGCCGCGGGCGGCGGGTTCTTCGCCGCCGCCGCCGCGCCCTCCACCTGGTACACCGACTTCCGCCAGGACATCCCAGCCATCGACGTGCCGGCCCTGATCCTGCACGGCACGGGCGACCGCATCCTCCCCGTGGACGGCACCGCGCGCCAGTTCCACAAGGCGCTCCCGTCCGCCGACTACGTCGAGATCGAGGGCGCCCCGCACGGCCTGCTGTGGACCCACGCGCAGGAGGTCAACACCGCGCTCCTGGCCTTCCTGGAGAAGTGACGTCCGGCGCGGGACCGGCGGCCGGGGAGACCCGGGGGCCGGTCCCGCCCCCGTGACGGCCGTGCCGTGCGCGGTCTCCTCTAAATCGGTTGGCGTCCGCCGCCCGGTGTTCCTATCCTGAGGGGGCTTCACGCGGTGGCCCCCGGGCTGCCGGTGTCAGCCGTTATGTTCAGTCGTGCGAGAAACGGGAGGTGTGACCGATGGCTGTCTCTGTGATGGGCGCTGCCCGCAACCAGAAGATCATCCACTCCACCTCCGTGGCCTCCGGCTGACCTTTCCCACCACAGCACGCACACGCGTGCCGCCGGGGCCGCCCTTGTGAAGGGTTTCCCTTGAACCACCTTTCTCCTTCGGCTTCTTCGATCTCCTCGCACCCCCTCACCCCGTACGGCTGGGACGAGGGCTGGGAAGCGGAGTTCGCCGTCCACGCCGAACAGGGCCTCCTGTCCGGCCGTGTCGTCCGGGTCGACCGAGGCCAGTGCGACGTCATCACCCCGGACGGTCTGCTGCGGGCCGACACCGCCTTCGTCACCCCCCACGACCCGCTGCGGGTGGTGTGCACGGGCGACTGGGTGGCCGTGGAACCCGCGGGCGACCCCCGGTACGTCCGCACCTACCTGCCCCGCCGCAGCGCCTTCGTACGCTCCACCTCCTCCAAGCGCGCCGAGGGGCAGATCCTCGCGGCCAACGTCGACTACGCGGTGGTCGCCGTGTCGCTCGCCGTGGAACTCGAACTCGGCCGCGTCGAACGGTTCCTCGCGCTGGCCTGGGAGTCCGGGGCACAACCGGTGGTCGTGCTCACCAAGGCCGACCTCGTGCCGGACGCCGCCACACTGGCGCACCTGGTGCAGGACGTGGAGACCGTCGCGCCCGGCGTCGCGGTGCTGACGGTCAGCTCCGCCCACGGCGAGGGCCTCGACGTCCTCGCCGCGGTGCTCTCCGGCGGGACCTCCGTCCTGCTCGGGCAGTCCGGCGCCGGCAAGTCGACCCTCGCCAACGCGCTGCTCGGCGACGACGTGATGGACGTCCAGGCCATCCGGGACGTGGACGGCAAGGGACGGCACACCACCACCACCCGTAACCTCCTCGCCCTGCCCGGCGGTGGGGTCCTCATCGACACCCCCGGGCTGCGCGGCGTCGGCCTCTGGGACGCCGAGAGCGGGGTCGGGCAGGTCTTCGCCGAGATCGAGGCACTCGCCGCCGACTGCCGCTTCCACGACTGCGCGCACATCGCCGAGCCCGGCTGCGCGGTCCTCGGCGCGGTCGAGTCCGGTGAACTGCCCGAACGACGGCTCGACAGCTACCGCAAGCTGCTCCGCGAGAACCAGCGGATCGTCGCCAAGAGCGACGCGCGGGTGCGGGCCGAGATCCGGAAGGACTGGAAGCGCAAGCACGCGGAGGGCCGGGCGGCCATGGAGGCGAAGCGGGGTGGTCGCCGCT
The DNA here is from genome assembly GCF_042802995.1 of Streptomyces sp. NPDC057438. Classification (NCBI taxonomy): domain Bacteria; kingdom Bacillati; phylum Actinomycetota; class Actinomycetes; order Kitasatosporales; family Streptomycetaceae; genus Streptomyces; species Streptomyces sp. NPDC057438. The sequence continues at coordinate 42,524 of NZ_JBHVDD010000051.1, read as the reverse complement.
GACCGTCCCGAGGAGCGGGTGAGCGGGGCCTGTCGCGCGGCCCCGCCCACCCGCGTGGAATCCTGGTGGGAGGGGAAGCGGGCAGCGCCGCCTTCCCCTTGCCCCACCCCCCGGGGGCACGGAAGCACAGGCCCGGATTCGGGCACGGGCACAGATGATCGGTCTGGAACAGGGAGTTCCGTCGTGAGCACCGGGCAGGGCACGTACTACTCCGTCGTCGAGAGCCCCGCCGGGCGACTCCTCCTCACCGCCGACGAGTCCGGCGTTCTCACCTCCCTCTCCGTGCCGGACCAGAAGGGCGGCCGGGTCCCGCTGCCCGGCTGGCTGCGCGACCCGGGGCCCTTCCGGGCGGCCGAGGAGCAGCTGGCCGCCTACTTCGCCGGAGAACTCAGGGAATTCCGTCTGGACCTGCGCGGTGAGGGCACCGACTTCCGGCGACGGGTCTGGGCCGCGCTCGACGACGTCCCCTACGGTGCGACCACGACGTACGGGGCCGTCGCCGCCCGTATCGGGGCGCCCCGGGCCGCCGTGCGGGCCGTGGGCGGCGCGATCGGCGCGAACCCCCTGCTCATCCTCCGCCCCTGTCACCGGGTGATCGGCGCGGACGGCAGCCTCACGGGGTACGCCGGCGGCCTCGGCCGCAAGCGCCTCCTCCTCGGCCTGGAGGGCGTGCTGGGGAGCGGCCCGGGGTGAGTGGCCGAGGGCCCCGGGACCGGACGGCCCGGGCCCGGCTCAGTTCCCGAACACCACGCCCACCCAGGTCCCCGCCACCAGCAGGCACGCGAAGAGTTCCGCCAGGACACTCGACCCGCCCGCCCTCATCGCCGCGCGGGTGGCGGCCTTCGCCGCGGCGTGACGGCCCAGGCGGAGCCGTTCGGAGAGGTAGATACCGCCGACGAAGCCGGGGATCGCGCCGAGCACCGGAAGCAGCACGAAGCCGAGGAAGGCACCGGAGCCCGCGTACATGCCCATGCGGGGGGTGGCGCCGCTCTCGGCCAGGCGGCGGGGCGGCAGGCCCCAGCGGACCGCCCAAGACGCGAGCAGCACGACGGTGGAGCCGACCAGCACCCACCAGGCGGCGGGCCGCGGGTCCTCCAGCGCCCACCACATGACCCCGGCCCACACCAGCCAGGACCCCGGCACGCCGGGCACCAGCACTCCGCACAGGCCGAGCAGCAGCACCACCGCGACCAGCAGGAGTTCCCACGCTCCCATCTGCCCAGGGTGCCGGACCACGCCCGAAAGCGCAGGTCAGAAAGGCCGGTCCCCGGTCACCACCGGGGTCTGGCGGCGGGGTCCCCGCACCGGTCGGCGGCCGACGGGGCGTGGCCCCACAGCGGACTCCCAGGCACCTGCGCCACACTCGGGCCGACCGGCCCGCGCGCCCGCACCGCGCCCCGGTCGCCTGCGCCGCCGGGCGGTTTCTCCCGTGGGGGGTGGCACCGCCCGGCGGTCTGTCGACCTCGTGGTCCCAGCGATCCCCCGACTCCCTTGCCTCGCACCGGAGTTCGACGTGTAGTCCGACACGCCGTGAGCTCGTCGGCTCCGCGGACCGATTTTCCGGATGCCCCGTTTTCATACGGCTCCCGAGGTGGACAATTAGGGGCATGAGCCAGCAGGGGGAGAGGCCCACCGGTCACGAGGACGACTGGTGGCGGCAGTTGTACGACGACACCGACGGGGACACGGGCCCCTCGGTCGCGGCCGATTCCCTAGACGACCGCTTCGCCTCGGCGGCGGACACGGTCGGGGAGCCGCCGCAGACCACGAGAAGCGCGCAGGACGCACCGGACGCGTCGGGGGCGGCGGGGCCGCCGGACGCGACCGGTCCCGCGGACGTGCCGCGGGCGTCGGGCGCGCCGGGCGCCTGGGGGGCCGTACCAGGCACCTCCGGTGCCTGGGCAGCAGTGCCGGACACCTCCGCCGCGAGGAGAACGTCCCGTGGGGTGCCCGACAGACCCCCGGGCGGGCCGGTGACCGCCCCGGACACGACAAGGGGCTCGGCCGACGCCGCGCCCCAGCCCACCGGCCGCGCCCCGGTCCCGCACACGGACCGGGTGCCTCCGCAGAGCCGGTCGGCCGGGCCCCGGGGCCGGGAAGACAGGAGCGTGCCGGACGACCGCACGATTCCCCTCGCGCCCCCGGCCCCGCCCCCGCTCACCGGCACCACCCCGAGCGCCGGCCTCCCGCCGTCGTCCGGCCGCACCCCTCCACCGCCCGAGCACACCCCGCCGTCCCCCGGCCACGCCCCGCCCTCATCCGGCCGCACCCCTCCACCGCCCGAGCACACCCCACCGTCCCCCGGCCGCACCCCTCCGCCTCCCGACCACGCCCCGCCGTCCCCCGGCCACGCCCCTCCACCTCCGGTCCCCGCTCTGCCCCCCGACCGCATCCCTCCCTCGCCGCCCCCCGTCCCCGTCGAGGACCCTCGCCGGCACAGCGGGCCCGTCTCGCGGCGGGCGCCCTGGGAGCCGCCGGCGGCGCAGCCGTCGGGGCCGGTGACCTTTCCGGCCGGGCTCACCCCGCCGGGCGTCCGCGCGGTGGCGCCCTGGAGGCGTGCGCCCGCGCAGCGCTCCCCGGGCGGAGTGCCCGCCGTGAGCCCGTCGGCTCCCTCCTCCGCCGAACCGTCCGACGCCCGGCCCCCCGGCCTCCAGGCCCAGGAGGCCACCCCGGTCACCGGCAGCCGGCGGGTCCGGGTCGACTACGTCGGGTCGGGGCCGCCCACGTACGACGCGGAGCCGACCACACTGCCCCCGGCGGACCCGGAGGACCTCGGGGACCTGGTCGCGGACACGGTGCTGGACGGCGCGCGCTACGGGGCGTGCACGATTCGAGCCGCGTCGCTGCGCGGCGACTCCGCGCGCTACCGGGGCGAGCCGCGCCGTGACGCGCTCCTCACCGCCCGCTTCGGCCTCGGCGAACAGGCACTCGTCCTGGTGGCCATGGCGACCGGCGCCCGCGCCACACCGGGTGCGCACCGCGCGGCGGCGGAGGCGTGCCGGTGGATCGGGCGGGCCGTCGGGCTGAGCCACACCCGGTTGGTCGAGGACATCCGCGCGGCCCGGCGCGGTGACCTCAAGTCCGGGCTGCACCGGCTCACCGACCGCAGCCTCGGCAAGCTGCGCGCCGGCGCGGTCGAGCAGGGCCTCGATCCGGAGGAGTACACGGCGAGTCTGCGCTGCCTGCTGATCCCGGCCGACCCCCGGTGCCGTACGCGTGTGTTCTTCGGGGTGGGCGCCGGCGGGCTGTTCCGGCTGCGGGACGGGGAGTGGCAGGACATAGAGCCCCGGGTCGCCGACACGCCGGGTGCGCCGGTGCTCGGCTTCGGCTCACTGCCGCACGAGACCCCCGAGGGCGACCGCCTCACCATGGACCTCGGTATCACGACGCCCCCGAGCCCGTACGAACCCGCCCCCGCGCCTCCTCGCGAACCGTTCCGCTTCCGCGCCTCCGTAGCCCGGGAGGAGGACGTCCTGCTCCTGTGCAGCGGCGGTCTGGCCGAACCACTGCGGGGAGAGGCCCCGCTCGCCGAGCATCTGGCCTCGCGCTGGGGAGCGGGCGAGCCACCCGGTCTCGCCGCCTTCCTCGCCGATGCGCAGGTCAGGGTCAAGGGCTACGCGGACGACCGTACGGCCGCCGCCGTGTGGGAGGCGTGACCGCCGCCCGCAGGACGAGGAAGGGCGTCAATCAGCCGCGCAGCCCCGGCGCAGTGGCCCGTTCCGGCGCACACTTCCGGCCAATCAACATCATCGAGCCGGGTGGCCGGTTCGGGCGGGGAGCGCGCCGCGTGACCGGGGGCCGTAGCCCGGTGGACGGCGGCCGGATCCGCGCCCTCGCATGGGCGGTTGTGTCCGTCCGCCGCGCCGGGTGCGGGGTGCCGGGCATGCGGCGGGTTCGGGCCCGACGCGCTGTGCCGGGGGTTCCGGGGAGGACAAGCGCTCTCCCCCGTCGCCGACGGCTGGCTTGACCCTGTGCGTTTGAAAGCGTACGGAGGGTCGTTGACGATTCGACATGAGTGCCGCGATCCGGACGGGGCATGGATCCCCGTGTACGTGTTCGGAACAGGGGGAATTGTCATCGGCGCGTGGGCGGGGGTCATGAAGAGGCAGGCGCGAGGGAGCGGTCCCGTGGCGAAAGGGGCCACCTCGGCAGAGACGGTGGAGGATGCGGTCGGCGACACGACGGACGGGGCCGACGCGGAGCAGTTGGAGCGCACACTGGGTCGGGCGGATCTGAAGGCGGTGCCCGAGGCGCGCAGGGCCCTGCGGGAGCTGTTGCGGCAATGGGGGCGGCCGGAGCGATCGGAGATAGCGGAACTGCTGACGAGCGAGCTGGTCACCAACGCGCTCATCCACACCGACCGCGACGCGGTGCTGACGGCGACCGTCTCACCGAACGGACTCCATGTGGAGGTCCGGGACTTCGTGGGGCGCAGGCCCAGGCCGAGGGCGCCGATCGCCGACGACAGCACCGGCGGGCGCGGTCTCTTTCTCGTCCAGGCCCTCGCCGACGCCTGGGGGGTTCGGCCGCACGGCGTGGGCAAGGCGGTGTGGTTCGACCTCGACGGCGGGCTGACGGCCCCCTCGACGTCATGACACGGGTGTCTGCACGGGGCGCGTGAGACAGACGCACGCAACGGACAGGGGCGCGGCTTCCTGCCGCGCCCCTGTCCGATGTGTGGCTCCGTCCGAGCCGTCGCTCGTGCTCAGCCGAACTGCTGCTCCAGGTCCTTGAGCTTGCGCTCCAGGGAGTCGAGGCGCGGCAGGGCCATCGTGTCGTCCTCGGCGGTGAGGTCGACGGTGAGCGACTTGTCAGCGTTGCGCACGGGCTGCAGGGAGGGACGCGAGCGCACGGGCAGCTGCTCCGGCGTCGATATGGCAGGCTCCGAGGCCACCTGGGCCGCCGGTACACGCTCCACCGTGGTGTCCACCTGGCGCTGGCCACCGCCACCGCCACCGCCGCCACGACCGGGCAGGCCCCGGTGGCCCCGGCTGATCGCCTTCAGGTGGGCGCGCTCCAGACGCTCCTGCTCGCGCTTGCGCGTCCGGTTCTCTTCCTTGATCCGCTTGTCCTCGCGCACCTCGTCGACGGCCTCGTCCAGGCTGCGCACGCCCTCCAGAAGCATCAACGACCAGGCCTTGTAGGTCTCACGCGGGGCCCGCAGCCAGCGGACGATGCGGATCTGCGGCAGCGGGCGCGGGACCAGGCCCTGCTCGCGCAGCGCGGCCCGGCGGGTCTGCTTGAGGGCACGGTCGAAGAGCACCGCGGCGGACATGGACATGCCTGCGAAGAACTGCGGCGCGCCGTCGTGACCGAGGCCCCTGGGCGCGTGCACCCAGTTGAACCAGGCAGCCGCACCCGCGAACGTCCAGACGAGTATGCGTGAACCGAGGGCCGCGTCACCGTGGCTGGCCTCGCGCACCGCGAGCACCGAGCAGAACATGGCGGCGCCGTCCAGGCCGAACGGAACCAGGTACTGCCACCCGTTGCTGAGGCCGAGGTTCTGCTCGCCGAAGCCGACCAGGCCGCGGAAGGAGAGCGCGGCGGCCACCGCGGCACAGCAGAAGAGGAGGATGTAGGAGGCGGTGGCGTACAGAGCCTCCTTGCGCCGGCGGCGCTCCTCGCTGCGTTCCCAGGAATCATCGGTCTTCGCGTGCTCCCCGGAGCGCTTGCCGCGCGCGAGCACCGCAACCGCCGCCAGCATCCCCAGGAGCAGTACGGCGCCCGGAAGCAGCCAGTTCAGCGATATGTCGGTCAATCTCATCAGGGGTCCCTTGCATTGGGATAGGGCGTAACGCCCGCCATAGTGGCCCAATCCTCGCGGCCCTCAGGGGGTTTCGGGGCAAGAGACCGCCAAAGAAGTGCAATGAGTGACGCCAGGCGGCATTCTGCTCGAACTACCGCGCGAGGGACGGGAGTTGAGTGCGAGTGAGATTACCCGTTCGAGTGGTTCCACGGAAAGTTCCTGCGGCAAGTGAGGAACTTGTGAACTACCTGTAATCGAACGAGGGTCCCATCCGGAGTTGATCTTACGGCACATGCCGTGCGCGATCACCGGGGGGTCGCCCGGCGAGAAGCATCCCCGTCCCGCGACGGTCCGTCAACCGGCGGCAGCGGCCACCAGTTTGCCGATCCGGTCCGCCTCGCAGGTGCGCGGGCAGGTGGCGCAGGTGTCCTCGGGGGCCAGTGTGTAGAACATGCAGCAGCTCGCCCGGTCCCGGGTGGGCAGCGGCTCGCCGCCGGGGCCGGTCAGTTCACGGAAGCCGGCGGCGCCCACGTACGGCCGGGTCGCGCCCGGCAGGAGCAGCTCCAGCTCGCGTCGGCACCGCTCCTGCTCGTCGGCGCCCAGGAGTTCGGCGACGTACCAGATCCCCTCGACGATCTCGTCGGTCGCCATGCCCCACAGCGCCCGCCCGCGCCGCCTCATCCGGGGGCCGAAACCGCCGAGGACCGGCTCTATGTGCTCGGCGAACGCCGCCCGCACCTCGGCCCGCAGCGCCTCCTCGTCCGGGACCACCCGCGCGCCCGGGTCGCCGGCCGCCGGATCGCCCGGCAGACAGCTGAACGACGCGCCCCGCACCGCCAGCCGGCTCTCCTCGCGGTGGAACGCGACCTGCCCGGCGGGGAACCGGGGCACCCGGCGCCGCAGGAACCAGGGGACGGTGAAGAGGAGGCAGGCGTACCAGGCGTACCGGTGCAGTCCGAAGGCCGCCACCACGTCGGGGCGCCCCTCGCGGCCGTGGTCCCGGCGTATCTGCGCCTCGTCCCAGGCGAGGAACGCGTCCAGCTCGGCTCCGGCCGCCGCGAGTCCGGCGGCCGACACCCACCCCTCGCCGTCGGGCAGCGGATCCGTGGGGGAGAGTTCTGTCACGCTCACCATCGGCAGGACCTCGGTCATGCGGGCGTACGCGGCCGTCAGCGGCGACGTGCGCACGGTGGGGGCCGGTGCCGGAGCTGAGTGGGGCATACGGGGACCGCCGTTTCGCCATCGCTGCCAAGTAAGGCTTACCTTACCCGAGGTGGTCGAGGTTTGAACTGAGGGCATGTGCGCCTATGGTGCTTTACGACCGGTAACAACCCCAGTAGTGACCTAAGCGCCCCCATGTACCCCGGCGGGCCGCGCTGCTCGATCCACTCGACACACGACTCGGCTCGCAGGAGGACCCGTGGAGCAGGCCGGACCGCGCTCGCGTGAGGCCGCCGCGCGTGCGACGGAGGCCGCCGCCGCCCGTCCCGCGTCGGCCTACCGCGTGCCCGCGCAGCCCGGAGTCGCGGACGTCGACCGGGAGCGGGGCATCGCGGCGGACGGGGGCGGCCCCGCTCCGGCGCGTGGCGGCACGGGTGCCGTCGCCGACGCGGCCCGGGGCGAGCACACGCACAGCGAGACCCCCATCCCGCTCCCGCGCACGCCCGGGCGCCCCGTCGTTCAGCGGGCCTCCGTGCGGGGGCAGATCCTCGACGCACTGCGGGCCGCGCTCGCGGGCGGGGAGCTGGCACCGGGCGAGGTGTACTCGGCGCCCGCGCTGGGTGAGCGGTTCGGGGTGTCCGCGACCCCCGTGCGCGAGGCGATGCAGCAGCTGGCCATCGAGGGCGCGGTCGAGGTCGTGCCCAACCGGGGGTTCCGGGTCGTACGGCGGGGCGCCCGCGAGCTGGCCGAGCTGGCCGAGGTACGGGCGCTGCTGCAGGTGCCGGTGGTCCTGCGGCTCGCGCGGACGGTGCCGGCGGACCGCTGGGGCGCACTGCGGCCGCTCGCCGACGAGACGGCACGCGCCGCGTCCTCCGGGTGCCGGGCCACGTACGGCGACGCGGACCGGGCCTTCCACCGGGGGGTGCTGGGGCTGGCCGGGAACGAGCAGCTTCTGCAGATCACGGACGATCTGCACCGGCGTACGCAACTCCCCCTGGGGGCGGGCCACTCGGGTGATATCGGGAGCGGCGGCCGGGTCGAGCTGATGGCCGACGCGGCGGAACACATCGCGCTGCTGGACGCGTTGGTGGCGGAGGACCTGGAAGCGGCGTGCTGTCTGGTGGAGAAGCACTTCGGGGTGCTGGGCTGAGGTCGCGTCGGCGACCGCGGGCCCGGTGGGGCTTCTTGCGCAGTTCCCCGCGCCCCTCAATGCCCAGACCCTTGCGGGCCTGAAGGACGACGGCCTCGCGCCCCTGAAACGCTCGGGGCGCAGCCCCTGCCTTTCAGGGGCGCGGGGAACTGCGCGAGAAGTCCCACGGGCCCGAAGCCGAAATCGCTCCCCGGCGCGACTTTCCGTCCCGTCCCGTCAAGCCGTCGCGGCCGGCGGGGGCGCCAACTGCCGGGCCAGCCACGTCGGTACGCCTCCCAGGAGCCGGAACAGCCGCCCCGCCTCCTCGCGCAGGCGCGCGGCCTCCGGTTCGGACTCGGTGTCGGCGAGGGCCACGAGAGCGGGGGCGGTGCCGACCAGGTAGCCCAACTCCTCGCGAATGCGCAGGGATTCGGCGAAGCCGTGCCGTGCCTCGGCCAGCTCGCCGTCCCGCAGGGCGAGCCCGGCGAGATGACGCCAGGTGAAGGACTGCAGGAGCAGGTCCCCGTGCGCGGTGGCACCGGCGTGGGCCCGGCGATAGGCCGCGCGGGCGGCCTGCGGGGAGCGGGCCAGGTTCTCGGCGAGGACGCCCCGCCGGAAGTCGAGCAGGGCCCGGCCGGGCGCGCCGGGAGCGATCAGGGCCGCCGCCCGGCCGAGCGCGGCCCGCGCCTCGTCGGCGCGGTCCCGGACCCGGAGCAGCGTGGCCGCGTACGCCAGTTGCCCGCGCTCGCAGGCCGCGGCGCCCCGCTCGTCGTCGGTGCGGGCCTGCGCCTCGGCCGTGCGCAGCGCGTCCTCGGCCTCCTCCCAGCCCTGCTCGGTGTAGAGGCAGCGTTCGACGAGCAGCGCGGTCCGCTGCAGCGAGGACCGTGGGGTGTCGGGCTCGATCAGGGCTGCCGCGTCGACCCAGCAGGCGCGTGAGCGCAGCCGCCATACCGCGGTCTGGAGTGGATCGTCACCGGCGGTCGTTCCGTTACCAGACATGGCGGTATGCGCCACGTTGCCCTCCCCGAGCACGCCCTTGAGCTTTGAGTGGTGGCCGCATCTCAGCACGGATTCCGGGGCCCGGCCAAGGGGGTGGGTGAAGGAATTCACAAAGTCATGGGGTGCGGACGGCGCACTTGGATCTTGTCCCACCACCCCATGGCCTCAGCTCATGCGCAGGGCCAGGAAGAAGTCCAGTTTGTCCTCCAGCCGGGAGAGGTCCCGGCCCGTCAACTGCTCGATGCGGCCCACCCGGTAGCGCAGCGTGTTGACGTGCAGGTGGAGCCGGGCGGCGCAGCGCGTCCAGGAGCCGTCGCACTCCAGGAACGCCTCCAGGGTGGGAATCAGCTCGGCGCGGTGCCGGCGGTCGTAGTCGCGCAGCGGGTCCAGGAGCCGGGCCGTGAAGGCGCGGCGCACGTCGTCGGGGACGAAGGGCAGGAGCAGTACGTGCGAGGCCAGTTCCTGGTGACCGGCCGCGCACACCCGGCCGGAGCGGGCGGCGGCCACCCGGCGGGCGTGCCGGGCCTCCTCCAGCGCGCCGCGCAGGCCCTCCGCCGAGTGCACGGCCGCGCTCACGCCGAGGGTGAGCCGCCCGTCGTCGTCGAGGCCGGCGGTCAGCGGGTCCCGTACGGCGGTGAGGAGCGTGTCGGCGTGGACGCCGGGCTCCGTGCCGTCGGGCCCCGAGGCGAGCGCGGGGAGGGGGACGAGGGCGATGGCCTCCTCACCCGTGTGGGCGACGGCGATGCGGTCCGAGGGCTCCGGGCCCGTCGCCAGGGGGTCGACGAGGATCTCCTCCAGCAGCGCCTGGGTGACCGGACCGCCGTCGGCCCCGTCGCCGTCCCGGTCCAGCCGGGCCACGACGATCTGCCAGTGCGGCGCCGACCCGAGGCCGGGCAGCAGCACCGGCGCGGCCACCCGCAGCCGCGCCGCGATCTCGGCCGGGGCCGCCCCCGCCTGCACCAGCTCCAGCACCTCCTGGGCGAGCCGGCGCCGTACCGTACGGGCCGCGTCGCGCCGGTCGCGCTCGACCGCGATCAGCTGGGTGACGCCGTACAGCAGGTCGAGCCGCTCGGCGGGCCAGTCCCCGGCGTCGGCCTCGACCGCGAGGAGCCACTCGGACAGCACGGCCGCGCGCATGTCGCGCGCGGCGGCCCCGCCGGGGTCCGTGCCGCGGCTCGCGCCGCCGACGGGGAAGAGCGAGTACGTGGTGGAGCCGACGGCCACGCGGTGCGGTCCCCGCCGTCCCGTGCGGGTCGCCGCCAGGTGCTCGGCGGCCAGCCGCGCGCGCAGTTCGGCGGGCGGGACGGGCCCGGCGTCCTCGGGGCCCGCGACGAGCCGGCCGGTGGGGGAGAGCACCCAGGCGCGCAGGTCCAGGTCCGAGCCCAGCAGGTCCAGGACCACGTCCGGGCCGCCGCCCGCGGGGCCGGAGGTCATCATCCGGCGGTGCCGGTCCACCACGGCCGCCAGGTCCCCGGCGCGCTCGCCGGAGACCTGCCGTACGACGTGCTCGGTGATCGTCGCGAAGGCCACCGACTCGTTGACCGCGAAAAGCGGCAGCCGGTGCCGGGCGCAGGCCACGACGAGGTCCTCCGGAATGTCGCCCAGCTCGGCCTCCCCGGCCGCCAGCGCGGCCACCCCGGCACCGGCCAGGAGCCTCACGAAGGGCTCGGAGTCGGCGGCGTCGCGGCGCCAGGCCAGGCCCGTGAGCACCAGCTCGCCGCCGGAGAGATAGCGGCTGGGGTCCCTGAGGTCGGTGGTCATCACCCCGCGCACGGCGCGGTCCAGCTCGTCCCCGCCGCCGAGCAGCCGCAGACCCAGCGCGTCGGTGTCCAGCAGTGCGCGCAGCCGCATTCTCGTCGCCGCCGTTCTTGTCTAGAAAACAACGTCCGGTTCGCCCGGGAAGCGTGTGCGGGGCTTCCGGAGGAGGGTTGGTCGCGGAGGCCGGGACCCCGCGTGTGTGCGGCATGTTTCCAGCCGAAAACGCAGAGGTTGCCGACGGTCTCCGTTCATACGAATCTACAAGATGCGCCCCTTGGCCAGCCAACTCCTTCATGTTTTCCGTGACTGACCCGGGCCCGGCGGGCGCTGTGTACTGAGACACACCACACGTGAACAGCCCATGGACGAGCCGGGCCCGCCGCACACGATCTGGCTCAAAGAGAACGACACAGACGAAGAAGAGAGCCGGTCACATGGACTTCCTTCGCCCCGCCAGCTGGGAGGAGGCGCTCGCCGCGAAGGCCGAGCACCCCACCGCTGTGCCGATCGCCGGCGGCACCGACGTGATGGTCGAGATCAACTTCGACCACCGTCGGCCCGAGTACCTGCTCGACCTGAACCGGATCGGTGAACTCTCCGAGTGGGAGGTCGGCGCTGACACGGTCCGCCTCGGCGCGTCCGTCCCCTACACCCGGATCATGGAGAACCTCCGTACCGAGCTGCCCGGCCTCGCCCTGGCCTCGCACACGGTCGCCTCCCCGCAGATCCGCAACCGCGGCGGCGTCGGCGGCAACCTCGGCACCGCCTCCCCGGCCGGCGACGCCCACCCGGCCCTCCTCGCGGCGGGCGCCCAGGTCGAGGCCGAGTCCGTACGCGGCACCCGGCTCATCCCCGTCGACGACTTCTACACCGGCGTCAAGCGCAACGCCCTCGCCCCGGACGAGCTGATCCGCGCCGTCCACATCGACAAGGCGGACGGCCCGCAGCAGTACTCCAAGGTCGGCACCCGCAACGCCATGGTCATCGCCGTGTGCGCCTTCGGACTCGCCCTCCACCCGTCGTCCCGGACCGTCCGGACCGGCATCGGCTCGGCCGCGCCGACCCCCGTCCGGGCCAGGGCCGCCGAGGAGTTCCTGAACGCGGCGCTCGACGAGGGCGGCTTCTGGGACAACGGCCGGATCATCACCCCATCCGTCGCCAAGCAGTTCGCCGACCTCTGTGCCGGCGCCTGCAACCCGATCGACGACGTCCGCGGCACCGCGAGCTACCGCCGCCACGCGGTCGGCGTCATGGCCCGCCGCACGCTGATGTGGACCTGGGAGTCCTACCGCGGCACCGCCGCCACCGAGGGAGCTGCGTGATGCGCGTCAATTTCACGGTCAACGGCCGTCCCCAGGAAGCCGACGACGTGTGGGAGGGCGAGTCCCTGCTGTACGTCCTGCGGGAGCGCCTGGGACTTCCGGGCTCCAAGAACGCCTGCGAACAGGGCGAATGCGGATCCTGCACCGTCCGGCTGGACGGCGTGCCCGTGTGTTCGTGCCTGGTCGCCGCCGGACAGGTGGAGGGCCGCGAGGTCGTCACCGTCGAGGGACTGGCGGACTTCGCCCGGCAGCGCGCCGAGCACGGCGGCTGCGCGTCCGGCGCGTGCGGTACGGCCGGCGCGGACGGGACCTCGCTCGACTCGGCCCGGCGGTGGGCCGCCCGAGGCGCCGACTCGCAGACCGGCGAAGGGGTCGAACTCTCCCCGGTGCAGCAGGCGTTCATCGACGCCGGCGCCGTCCAGTGCGGCTTCTGCACGCCCGGTCTTCTGGTCGCAGCCGACGAGATGCTGGAGCGCACCCCGAACCCGAGCGACGCCGACATCCGCGAGGCGCTGTCGGGCAACCTGTGCCGCTGCACCGGCTACGAGAAGATCATGGACGCGGTCCGTCTGGCCGCCGCCCGGCAGTCCGAAGGGGTCTGACCATGGGAACCACCGGCCTGCCCGTCCACCTCACCCAGGGCTCCCGCACCAGGGGCGGCATCGGCGAGTCCACGCTCCGCCCGGACGGCACCCTCAAGGTCACCGGCGAGTTCGCGTACTCCTCCGACATGTGGCACGAGGACATGCTCTGGGGCCAGATCCTGCGCTCCACGGTCGCCCACGCCGAGATCCTCTCCATCGACACCGCCGAGGCCCTCGCCACCCCCGGTGTGTACGCGGTGATGACGTACGACGACCTGCCGACCGCCGTACGGCACTACGGTCTGGAGATCCAGGACACCCCGGTCCTCGCCCACGGCAAGGTCCGCCACCACGGCGAGCCCGTCGCGATCGTCGCCGCAGACCACCCGGAGACCGCCCGCCGCGCCGCCGCCAGGATCAAGGTGGAGTACCGCGAACTGCCGGTCGTCACCGACGAGGCCTCCGCGACCGCGCCGGACGCCGTCCTCGTCCACGAGGGCCGCGACGACCATCACGTCGCACATGTCAGCCACCCGAACATCGTCCACCGCCAGCCGATCGTCCGCGGTGACGTGGCGGCGGCCCGCGAGCGCGCGGACGTGATCGTGGAGGGCGAGTACGTCTTCGGCATGCAGGACCAGGCGTTCCTCGGCCCCGAGTCCGGACTCGCCGTGCCCGCCGAGGACGGCGGGGTCGACCTCTACATCGCCACCCAGTGGCTCCACTCCGACCTGCGCCAGATCGCGCCGGTCCTCGGACTGCCCGAGGACAAGGTCCGGATGACGCTGGCCGGCGTCGGCGGGGCCTTCGGCGGCCGCGAGGACCTGTCGATGCAGATCCACGCCTGTCTGCTGGCCCTGCGCACCGGCAAGCCCGTGAAGATCGTCTACAACCGCTTCGAGTCCTTCTTCGGGCACGTCCACCGCCACCCCGCCAAACTCCACTACGAGCACGGGGCGACCCGTGACGGCCGGCTCACGCACCTCAAGGCCCGCATCGTCCTGGACGGCGGCGCCTACGCCTCCGCCTCCCCGGCCGTGGTCGGCAACGCCGCCTCGCTCGGCGCGGGCCCGTACGTGATCGACGACGTCGAGATCGAGGCGATCGCCCTCTACACCAACAACCCGCCCTGCGGCGCGATGCGCGGCTTCGGCGCGGTCCAGGCGTGCTTCGCCTACGAGGCGCAGATGGACAAGCTGGCGGCGAAGCTCGGCATGGACCCGGTGGAGCTGCGGCAGATCAACGCCATGGAGCAGGGCACCCTCCTGCCGACGGGCCAGCCGGTCGACTCCCCGGCACCCGTCGCCGAACTCCTGCGCCGCGTCAAGGCGATGCCCCTGCCGCCGGAGCAGCAGTGGCTCACGGCGGGCGAGGCCGCGGACGTACGGCAGCTGCCGGGCGGCCTGTCCAACACCACGCACGGCGAGGGCGTCGTCCGGGGCGTCGGCTACGCCGTCGGCATCAAGAACGTCGGCTTCTCCGAGGGCTTCGACGACTACTCGACCGCGCGGGTGCGGATGGAGGTCGTCGGCGGCGAGCCGGTGGCGACGGTCCACACGGCCATGGCGGAGGTCGGTCAGGGCGGCATCACCGTCCACGCGCAGATCGCCCGCACGGAGCTGGGCGTCGCCCGGGTGACGATCAACCCCGCCGACACACAGGTGGGTTCGGCGGGCTCGACCTCCGCCTCCCGGCAGACGTACGTCACGGGCGGCGCCGTGAAGAACAGCTGCGAGCTGGTGCGGGAGAAGGTGCTGGAGCTGGGGCGCCGCAGGTTCGGCACGTACCACCCCGCCTGGGCCACCGCCGAGTTGGTGCTGGAGGGCGGCAAGGTCCTCACCGACGGCGGTGAGGTGCTGGCCGACCTCGCGGACGTCCTCGGTGACGAGGCCGTCGAGGTCGAGGCGGAGTGGCGGCACCGGCCGACCGAACCCTTCGACCTGCGGACCGGGCAGGGGTTCGGCCACGTCCAGTACTCGTTCGCCGCGCACCGCGCGGTCGTCGAGGTCGACACCGAGCTGGGCATGGTCAAGGTCGTCGAGCTGGCCTGCGCGCAGGACGTCGGCAAGGCGCTCAACCCGCTGTCCGTGGTGGGCCAGATCCAGGGCGGTACGACCCAGGGTCTCGGTATCGCGGTGATGGAGGAGATCGTCGTCGACCCGAAGACCGCGAAGGTGCGCAACCCCTCCTTCACGGACTACCTCATCCCCACGATCCTCGACACGCCGACCATCCCCGTCGACGTGCTCGAACTCGCCGACGACCACGCGCCGTACGGGCTGCGCGGGGTGGGCGAGGCGCCGACCCTGTCGTCGACCCCGGCCGTCCTCGCGGCGATTCGCTCCGCGACGGGGCTGGAGTTGAACAGGACGCCGGTGCGGCCGGAGCATCTGACCGGTACGGCGTAGTTGCCGCCGGGCGCCTAGGAGCTCGGGGGTGCGGGATCCTCGGCGGGTGCGGGCCCCACGCACCCGCACCCGACAACGCACCCACCCTCCACTCACCACCCACCACGTTCGTCTCGGGCCGTCCCCCGGGTCGGGCACCTTCCCAAATCCCGCCGAAGCCCAGGGCAACGGCCGGGTGTCCCTGTGAACCTTGGGAGAAGGCCCCATGACCCACCAGTCCCTCAAGCCGAGGACGACCGCCGAAGGCACCCCGGACCCGACAGGCCGGTCGCGTCTCGACCGGTACTTCCACATCACCCGCCGAGGATCCACCGTCGCCCGGGAGGTCCGCGGCGGCGTCACCACCTTCATGGCGATGGCGTACATCCTCCTGCTCAACCCGCTCGTCCTGTCCGGCCCGGACGCCGCGGGCACCGCCCTCGGTCAGAAGGCCCTGATCACGGCGACCGCGCTCGCGGCCGCCGTCACCACCCTCCTCATGGGCTTCGTCGGCCGGGTGCCGCTCGCCCTCGCCGCCGGCCTCTCCGTCTCCGGCGTGATCGCCTCGCAGGTCGCCCCGCAGATGACCTGGCCGCAGGCGATGGGCATGTGCGTGATGTACGGCGTGATCATCATGCTCCTGGTCGTCACCGGCCTCCGCGAGCTGATCATGAACGCCATCCCGCTGGCACTGAAGCACGCCATCACCATGGGCATCGGCCTCTTCGTCGCCCTGATCGGCTTCTACAAGGCCGGCTTCGTGCACCAGGGCACGGCGACCCCGGTCAGCCTCGGCCCCGCCGGTGAACTCGCCGGCTGGCCGGTCCTCCTCTTCGCGGTCACCCTCCTCGCGATCTTCATGCTCCAGGCCCGGGGCGTGCCCGGCGCGATCCTGCTCGGCATCGTCGGCGGCACGGTCGTCGCCGTGCTCCTCAACGCTCTCGACGTCATCGACCCGAAGCAATGGGCGGGCGGCGCGCCGGAGTTGCACGGCGCCGCGGTCTCGATGCCGGACTTCTCGCTCCTCGGGCACGTCGAGTTCGGCGGCTGGGGGGACGTCGGCGCGATGACGGTCGGCATGATCGTCTTCACCCTCGTGCTCGCCGGGTTCTTCGACGCCATGGCCACCATCATCGGGGTGGGGACCGAGGCCGGGCTCGCCGACGACAGGGGCCGGATGCCCGGTCTGTCCAAGGCGCTGTTCATCGACGGCGCCGGCGGCGCGATCGGCGGCGTGGCCGGCGGCTCGGGCCAGACCGTCTTCGTCGAGTCGGCGACCGGCGTCGGAGAGGGCGCCCGCACGGGACTCTCCTCCGTCGTCACCGGGCTGTTCTTCGCGGCCTGTCTGTTCTTCACCCCTCTCACCGCGATCGTGCCCGGCGAGGTCGCGGCCGCCGCGCTCGTCGTCATCGGCGCCATGATGATGACGAACGCCCGGCACATCGACTGGTCCGACCGGGCCACCGCGGTACCGGTCTTCCTGACCGTCGTGATCATGCCGTTCACGTACTCCATCACCGCGGGCGTCGCCGCCGGAGTCGTCTCCTACGTCGCCGTCAAGCTGGCCCAGGGCCGGGCGCGGGAGATCGGCGCGTTCATGTGGGGCCTGACGGCGGTCTTCCTCGTCTTCTTCGCCCTGAACCCGATCGAGAGCTGGCTGGGCGTGCACTAGGGCCCTTCGCCGAGTACCGTCCGCGCACACTTCGCTTGAGGAGACCGACATGCTGGACATCGCCGAAGAACTCCACCGGTGGGTCGAGCAGGGCCGCGACTTCGCCGTGGCCACGGTGGTGGCCGTCGGCGGCAGCGCTCCCCGGCAGCCGGGTGCCGCCCTCGCCGTGGACGCCGGGGGCGCCGCGATCGGCTCGGTCTCCGGCGGTTGTGTGGAGGGCGCCGTCTACGAGCTGTGCCGACAGGCGCTGGCGGACGGCGAACCGATCCTCGAACGCTTCGGCTACAGCGACGAGGACGCCTTCGCGGTCGGTCTGACCTGCGGCGGCATCATCGACATCCTCGTCACCCCGGTGCGGACCGGCGACCCCGTCCGCCCGGTGGTCGCCGCCGCGTTCGCCGCCGCCGCGAGCGGGGAGGCGGCGGCGCTGGCCCGGATCGTCTCCGGCCCGGCGGACCTGCGGGGCCGCGCCCTGCTGGTCCGCCCGGACGGTTCGTACGACGGCGGCTACGGCGCCCACCCCGAACTGGACCGCACGGTCGCGGCCGAGGCGCGCGCCCTCCTCGACACCGGCCGCACGGGCACCCTGGAGATCGGAGAGCGGGGCTCACGGTGCGGAGCACCGCTCACGGTGCTCGTCGAGTCGTCCGTCCCGCCGCCCCGGATGATCGTCTTCGGCGCGATCGACTTCGCGTCGGCACTGGTCCGCGTCGGCAAGTTCCTCGGCCATCACGTCACCGTCTGCGACGCCCGCCCCGTGTTCGCGACCCGTGACCGTTTCCCGGAGGCGGACGAGATCGTCGTCGACTGGCCCCACCGCTACCTGGAGCGGACGACCGTCGACGCCCGTACGGTCCTCTGCGTCCTCACCCACGACGCCAAGTTCGACGTCCCGCTCCTCCGGCTCGCCCTGCGGCTGCCCGTCGCCTACGTCGGCGCGATGGGCTCCCGCCGCACCCACCTCGACCGCAACGAGCGACTCCGCCAAGTGGGCGTCACCGAGGTGGAGTTGACGCGGCTCCGGTCCCCGATCGGGCTCGACCTCGGGGCCCGCACACCGGAGGAGACGGCTCTCTCCATCGCCGCCGAGATCGTCGCGGCGCGGCGCGGCGGCAGCGGAGTCCCCCTGACCGGCGCGCACACCCCGATCCACCACGACGGTTCCCCCGAGGTCATGCGGCTGCCGAGCCTGCGGGTCTCCTGAGGCCCCACCCGAACCCGCGCCCGTGCCTTGACCCCCGCAGTGCCAGGGCGGACCGTGGCATCAGGACAACAGCATCACGGGGGCGGACAGTTGAGTGCGGCGAGCGACGAGGAGCGCCCGACCGGGGGCGCGGCTGGAAGCGGAAACGGGAGCGGGAACGGAAGCGGGGACGGGAACGGAAGCGGGAACGGAAGCGGGGACGGGAGCGGAAGCGGGGACGGGAGCGGCAGCCGGAACGGCGGCGGCCCGTCCCCGGGCGCCCCCGACCGCCCCGTCGACGACCGGCGGCTGTCCGCCGCCCCGACGGCCCTGCTCGGCCTCTTCCTCCTCGTCGACGTCGTCTTCGTCTGCGGGGCCCTCGTGACGCTCTGGCCCGTGGTGCTGGCGACGGTCGAGCCCGGGGCGGAGCCGACGGCCACCGCGCGCTGGTCGCCCTTCGGTCTCGGGGACTGGTCCGTGACCGCCGACACCGCGATGCTGCTCGCCGTGGTCGTGTGCAGCGCGCTCGGCAGCTTCGTCCACGCGGCCACGTCCTTCGCGACCTACGTCGGCAACCGGCGGCTCTACGCGAGCTGGCTGTGGTGGTACCTCCTGCGCGCCGGTATCGGCGTGGCCCTCGCCCTGCTCGTGTACCTCCTGCTGCGCGGTGGCCTGTTCGCGGGCAGCTCCGGCGCCGGTGCCACCAACCCGTACGGCTTCTCCGGCATCGCCGGGCTCTGTGGGCTGTTCTCCAAGCAGGCCACCGACAAGCTCCGCGAGATCTGCGACACCCTCCTCAGCACCACGGGCGACGGCGACCGCGACCGCCGCGACGGCCTGGCCGCGGCCCGTAACGGGGATCCGGGGGCGTCCTGACCGGCGGCCCCGGTCCGCGGTCGTCCCCGGAGGTTCACGCGGGCTTGCGCGCCAGCACGTACGCCTGTGGTGTGACCGCCGTGGTGTCCGGTCCGTCCGCCTCCCGGACCAGCCGTGCCGACTCGACGAACCCGGCGTCCGTCAGCAGCTCCGCGACGAGGCCGGGCGGGAAGCGGTGCACGTCGAGGTCGAGGGGATGACCGTACGCGTGCGACAGGTGCACGGACCCGTCCCCCACCTTGTACGCCAGCGCGAGGAGGCCGCCGGGAGCGAGGACACGGTGGAACTCACGGAAGAGGGGCGGGAGTCCGGCGGCCGGGGTGTGGACGGTCGAGTACCAGGCGAGGGCGCCCGCCAGGGAGCCGTCCCCGAAGTCGAGCGCGGTCATCGTGCCCACGTCGAACCGCAGCCGGGGGTGGGCCCAGCGGGCCACGGCGACCATCTCCGGTGAGAGGTCGATCCCGCAGATGTCGAGCCCCAGCGAGGCCAGATGCCCGGTGACCCGGCCCGGACCGCACCCCAGGTCCGCCACGCGGCCGCCTCCGGCGCCCAGCACCCGCTCGGCGAACACCCCCAGCATCGCCCGCTCGAACGGGCTGTTCGCCAGCTCGTCCCTCAGCAGCTTCTCGTAGTCGGCGGCGACCGTGTCGTAGGACGCCCGGGTGGCGTCCGAGTGGTGTGAGGTCATGTTCCTCGACAGTAGCCGGGGGGTCCGACAACGCCGTCGTGACCGGGAGCGGGGGACGCCGCCCGGTGACCGCCGCGCCGACGGCTCAGCCCGGCCGTCGGCCGTCGGAGGCGAGCAGCCCGTCCACGGCCCGTCCGAACATCCGTCGCGCCACGAGCGCCAGCGGCCGGTCGAGAAATCCTGGCAGCCCGCGCACCCGCAGGTCCTCCCGCCACACGACACGGGACGCGCCGGCACCATGCGGACGGACCTCGATCTCGGCCCACCCGGTGACGAACGAACCGTGCTTGACGAGACGGCACCTCCCGCCCGCCTCCCCCTCCGGCGGCTGCCAGACCGTCACCTCCATCGGGTCGTCGAAGGCCAGCGCGCCCACACCGCTGCGGGCCACGAACACCGTGCCCTCGCCGGTCGGGGGAGGCGTGCGGACGGTGACGCGGGTCAGCGGGACGACGCCGGCGTGCCGGGGCCAGTCGGTCAGACGCTGCCAGGCGCGGTCCGCGGGGAGCGGGGGGAGGCGTTCCAGGAGGAAGAGAACCACGAGGTGATCGTAGGTGCACGGGCCCGGCCCCGCCGGACCCGCACGGCCGTCCCGGCGCGGAGACCTACCGCCCCGCCCCGCCGTACGGCACGATGCGGCGCACCGCACGTCCGCCCCCGGCCGGAAGGTGCTCCCGTGGACGCCGAACTGCACGGCAGGCTCCACGAGTTGCAGCGGGATCCGTATCCGCACTACGCGCGGCCAGGGCGGCGGAGGGGCTGACGTGCGTCCCCGAGCTGGCCTCCTGGCTGGTGGCGCGGGACGCCGACGTACGGGAGGTGCTGCGGCGCGCGGAGGACTTCTCCTCGGCGAACGCGCTGCGCCCGGACGTCATGCCCGCCCCTGCGGCGCCGGCCGTGCTCGGCGGTGGCTTCGGCGGCTGCCCCGCCGTCGTCACCGCTGACGGCGCCCTGTACCAGGAACTGCGGGCCCTCATCGTGCGAGGGCTGTCGCCGGTGAGGGTCGCGGCGGTCCTCCCGTACGCCGAGGAGCGGGCCGCCGCCCTGATCGACGGCTTCGTCACGTGCGCCGGGGAGAGCGGCGAGGCCGGGAGCGGGGCAGGCGGCGGGGGCGGCCGGGTCGAGCTGATGTCCGCCTACGCGGGCCGGCTGCCCGGAGAGGTCATCGGGCGCCTCGTCGGGTGGCTGCGCGGCCGCGCCGCTCGTGATGCCGTATCCGCTCGCCTGGCTCCTCGCGACCTCCCTCGAGCCGGCGAACGAGGTGATCGCCGGCCTGGACCCGCTGCCGAGCGGACTGGAATGGTCCAACCGGCCGTGGCCACGGCGGCGCTGAGCGCCTGGATGCTGCTGCCCCTCGCCCTCCTCGTACCGGCGCCCGCGCCGGCGCTCACCGCCGTGGACGGCCGCGGAAAAGGGGTCGCCCCCCGGCCGGGCGTGTGATGGGCTGACGCACGCGCACGTCGACAGCGGGGGGAGCGGCGCACGGTGAACAGGCGGCGGCGGAAGAAGTGGTCCACACGGCTGGTGTCGGCCGCGATGGTCGGTGACACGGCGCGGGTCGAGACGCTGCTGCGGGCCGGAGCCCCTGCCGAGACGGCCGACGCCGCGGGGACGACACCCCTGTACGCGGCCTCCGTGCACGGAGCCGCCGACACGGTCCGTGTGCTGCTCGCGGCCGGGGCCCTGCCCGACACCGAGAGCGGGCGCGGCACGGAGGGCACACCGCTGTGCGCCGCCGCATGCTGGGGGCACACCGAGACGGTGCGCGCCCTCCTCGACCACGGCGCGGCCCCCGGCCTCCGCGAGGACCACGGCACGGGCCGCACCCCGCTCGACTGGGCGGCCGCCGGCCCCCACCCGGAGTCGGCGGCCCTGCTGCTCGCCGCGGGGGCGCGGCCTTCCTAGGGCCCGGTCGCGTCCGGCGCGGGGGCTATCCGTGCGGGTGGGAGGCGGGCGGGCCCGTGGTGCCGCGGACCTCCAGGGTCGGCGTCGTCAGGACGACCTTGCCGGGGCGCGTCGGGTCGGCGATGCGGTCGAGAAGGCACTGGGCGGCGGCCCTGCCGACGTCGTGGCTGGCGGCGTCCACGGTGGTGAGCCAGAGGTGGCGCAGACGGGCGAGGTAGGTGTTGTCGTAGCCGACGAGGGAGAGGTCGCGCGGCACCTTCAGGCCCAGTTCCTCGGCGGCGGAGAGGGCGCCCACGCAGGCCATGTCGTTGAACGCCACGACGGCGGTGGGGCGTTCGGCGGTGCCGAGCAGCCGGACCGTGGCGCGGTAGCCGCCCTCCTCCGTCAGGTCGCCCCGCTCGACGGACGCCAGATCGCCCAGCCCGTGCTCGCGCATCACCGTCTCGAAGCTGCGGCGGCGCAGCGCGCCGACCACGCCGTCCCCGGCGATATGGGCGATGCGCCGGTGCCCGAGGCCGATGAGATGCTCGGTGGCGAGACGGACGCCGAGCTGGTCGTCGCCCGCGACGACGTCCACCTGGGGGAGCGTGGGCTCCCGGGCGCCCGCCACCACGGTCGGGACGAGCCCGGCCGCCGTGCGCAGGGCCTCGGACGGCGGCAGCGTGCCGACCGCGATCAGCCCGTCGACCCGCAGCTCGGTGAAGGTGCGGGTGAGGTCCTCGCCGAGCCGCCGGTTGAGGTGGCCGTCGGCCAGCAGCATGCGCAGACCGTTGTCGTGCAGACGGGAGTTGAGGCCGTCCAGCAGTTCCACGAACCAGGGGTTGCGCATGTCGTTGAGGAGGACGCCGACCGTGCGGGTGCGGCGCTCGCTCAGACTGCGCGCGGCGGCGTTCGGCCGGTAGCCCAACTCGTCCACGGCCGTCAGCACGGCCTCCCGCTTCTCGGGGCGGACCTGGTCGGAGCCCCGCAGCACCAGGGAGACCAGGGACTTCGACACGCCGGCCCGCTCGGCGACATCGCGGATCGTCGGGGTCGCGGGTCCGGGTCTCATGGCCTGGACCGTTCCACAGCGTGGTGCCCGTGTCAAAGGGCTTGACAGTCACCGACCCTGCCCCACAATGTGAGCGGCGTACGCGTTTGGAACGGTCCAAAGAAGGGCGGTCATGGTGAGTGCGCTCGGTGTCGCCGTGGTGGGGTTCGGCTGGATGGGACGGGTGCACACGCAGGCGTACGCCCGCGTGGCCCACCACTTCCCGGGGCTGGCCCTGAGGCCCGAGCTGGTCACCGTCGTCGAGGAGGTGCCCGGCCGCGCCGAGGAGGCCGCCCGGCAGTTCGGGTTCGCCTCGACCGCCCGGGACTGGCGCGAGGTGGCCGCCGATCCCCGGATCCAGGCGGTCAGCATCACCGCGCCGAACTTCCTGCACCGGGAGATCGGCGTCGCCATGGCCGAGGCGGGCAAGCACATCTGGATCGAGAAGCCGGTCGGGCTCACCGCCGCCGACGCCCGCGCCGTCGCCGACGCGGCCGCCCGGTCCGGCGTCCAGGGCACCGTGGGCTTCAACTACCGCAACGCGCCCGCGGTGGAGGCCGCCCGCGAGCTGATCGCCGCCGGCCGGATCGGCACGGTCACCCACATCCGCATCCGCCTCCTCAGCGACTACGCCGCCCACCCCGACGGCGCCCTGACCTGGCGGTACGAGCGGGAACGCGGCGGCAGCGGCGTCCTCGGCGACCTTGCCTCGCACGGCGTGGACCTGGCCCGCTTCCTGCTCGGCGAGATCACCTCCCTGACCGCCGACACCGCGATCTTCGTCCCCGAGCGGGCCCGGCCCACCGGCGCCACCGCCGGGCACAGCCGCGCCTCGGGCGGCGAACTCGGCCCGGTCGAGAACGAGGACTACGTGAACTGCCTCCTCCGCTTCGCCTCCGGCGCCCGGGGTGTCCTGGAGGCGTGCCGGGTCTCCGTAGGGGAGCAGAACAACTACGGCTTCGAGATCCACGGCACCGAGGGCGCCCTCTTCTGGGACTTCCGCCGCATGGGCGAGCTCGGCGTCAGCACGGGGGAGGCCTACCAGGACCAGTCCGTGCACACCGTCTTCGTCGGCCCCGGCCACGGCGCGTACGGGGCCTTCCAGCCCGGCTCCGCCAACGCCATGGGCTACGACGACCTCAAGGTCGTGGAGGCGCACCACTTCCTGCGGTCGATCGCCGAGGGCACCCCGTACGGCACCACCCTGACCGACGCCGTGCACAGCGCCACCGCGCTGGACGCGATGAGCCGATCGGCCGGGTCGGGGGCGTGGGTGCAGCTCTGAGCCCGTGGGCGGACACCGCCGTCGGACCGTTCCCGCGCCCGGACTCCCGCTAGCCGTCGGTCAGTTGCGGACGAGGAGCTGGAAGTCGAAGGAGTAGCGCGAGGCCCGGTACACATGGGTGCCGAACTCCACCGCGCGCCCGGTGTCGTCGTACGCCGTGCGCTGCATGGTGAGGAGCGCGGCGCCCTCCGGCTCACCGAGGCGCTCGGCCTCCTCGGGGGTGGCGAGGCGGGCGCCGACGCTCTGGTGGGCGCTGTGCAGGGTGATGCCGGCGTTGCGCATCATCTGGTACAGACCCGTCGACTCCAGGCGCTCGGTGCCGAGGTCCAGCAGCCCGCCCGGCACGAAGTTCGCCAGGTACGCCACCGGCTGGCCGTGGGTCAGGCGCAGCCGCTCGACGAGATGCACCTCGTCGCCCTCGGCGATGCCCAGGGCGGCCGCGACCTCGGCGGAGGCCGTCCGGATCTCGCTCAGCAGCACCCTGGTCGTGGGCCGC
The DNA here is from genome assembly GCF_042802995.1 of Streptomyces sp. NPDC057438. Classification (NCBI taxonomy): domain Bacteria; kingdom Bacillati; phylum Actinomycetota; class Actinomycetes; order Kitasatosporales; family Streptomycetaceae; genus Streptomyces; species Streptomyces sp. NPDC057438. The sequence goes on along the minus strand of NZ_JBHVDD010000051.1, from coordinate 18,303 downwards.
TGCCCGGCCGCCTCCAGGTCGTCGTAGAGGCTGCTCAGCTCCAGCGGCCGTTTCACCTGGCTGTGCACCACCTGTGTCCCGACACCCCGGCGGCGTACGAGCAGGCCCTTGTCGACGAGCGACTGGATGGCCTGCCGCACGGTCGGGCGGGAGAGGCCGAGCCGGCCCGCGAGTTCGATCTCGTTGCCGAGCAGGCTGCCGGGGCCGAGGGCGCCGTTCTCGATCGCCGACTCCAGCTGCTGGGCCAGCTGGTAGTACAGCGGCACCGGGCTGCTCCGGTCGACGCTGAGGCCGAGACTCCCTGTACTCCCCGTGGTCGCGCTGGTCACGCCCATGAGAGTAGCCCTCCGTCCGGATGACAGGAACCCCTGTCATCGCATTGTCCTGACATGATCCGCGATTCGCTGGGATCCAGGCCTTGGGCGGCGCCGAGGGGGTTCCGTCGTGAGCCCCTCGGCGGCGTTCCGCGACCCGTCAGAGGTGGCGCCGCCGGCCCGCCGCGTCGCGGTCGTACGCCGCGCGCGCCTCCACGGCCGCCGGACGGGAGGCGGTCTCGGCGACCGGGACGTCCCACCAGGCCTGCGCGGGCGGAGCGGTGGGCGCCGGGTCCGTCTCCACGTACACACAGGTCGGCCGGTCCGAGGCGCGGGCCGTCGTGAGAGCCTCGCGCAGTTCCCGCACCGTCTTGGCGCGGACGACGTCCATGCCGAGGCTGGCCGCGTTCGCCGCCAGGTCCACCGGGAGCGGGGCGCCGGAGAAGGTGCCGTCGGCGGCGCGGTAGCGGTAGGCGGTGCCGAAGCGCTCGCCGCCGACAGACTCGGACAGGCCGCCGATGGAGGCGTACCCGTGGTTCTGGAGGAGGACCAGGTTGACCGGCAGACCCTCCTGGACGGCCGTGACGATCTCCGTCGGCATCATCAGGTACGTGCCGTCCCCGACCAGCGACCAGACGGCCGTGCCGGGCGCCGCCTGCTGGACACCGATCCCGGCGGGGATCTCGTAGCCCATGCAGGAGTAGCCGTACTCCAGGTGGTACTGGCGCGGGCTGCGGGCCCGCCAGAGCTTGTGCAGGTCCCCCGGGAGCGAACCGGCCGCGTTGATGACCACGTCCTCGTCCCCGACGACCGCGTCCAGGGCGCCGAGCACCTGGGTCTGGGTGGGCGCGGCGTTCTCGTCGGCCGGGGCGTAGGCGGCCTCGACGACCTGCTCCCACCGCTCCTTGCCGGCCCGGTACTCCGCCTCGTACGCCTCGCTCACCCGGTGGCCCTCCAGCGCCCCGGTCAGCGCGGTGAGACCGGCCCGCGCGTCGCAGACGACCGTCCGGGCCGACAGCTTGTGGGCGTCGAACGCGGCGATGTTGAGGTTGACGAAACGGACGTCCGGGGTCTGGAAGAGGGTGTTCGAGGCGGTGGTGAAGTCGGTGTAGCGGGTGCCGACGCCGATGACCAGGTCGGCGGTGCGGGCGATGTCGTCGCAGACGGCCGTGCCGGTGTGGCCGATGCCGCCGAGGTCGCCCGGGTGGTCGAAGCGCAGGGACCCCTTGCCGGCCTGGGTGGACGCGACCGGGATGCCCGTGGCGTCGACCAGGGCCTTCAGCGCCTCCTCGGCCTCGCTGTGGTGGACGCCGCCGCCCGCGACGATCAGCGGCCGCCGCGCGCCGCGGACCGCCCGCACCGCCTCCGCCAGCTCCACCGGGTCGGGCACGGGACGCCGTACGCGCCACACGCGCTCGGCGAAGAACTCCTCAGGCCAGTCGTACGCCTCCGCCTGGACGTCCTGGGGGAGAGCGAGGGTGACGGCGCCGGTGTCGGCCGGGTCGGTGAGGACCCGCATGGCGTTCAGGGCGGCGGGGATCAGCGCCTCGGGGCGGGTGATCCGGTCGAAGTGACGGGAGACGGGGCGCAGGGTGTCGTTGACCGAGACATCGGCCTCGGTGGGGTGCTCCAACTGCTGGAGCAGCGGGTCGGCGGTGCGGGTCGCGAAGTAGTCGCCGGGCAGCAGCAGTACGGGGAGCCGGTTGATGGTGGCGAGGGCGGCGCCGGTGACCAGGTTGGTGGCGCCGGGGCCGATGGAGGTGGTGACCGCCTGCGCGGAGAGCCGGTTCAGCTGGCGGGCGTACCCGACGGCGGCGTGCACCATCGACTGTTCGTTGCGGCCCTGGTGGAAGGGCATCGTCTCCTCGCCGGCCTCCAGGAGCGCCTGGCCGAGGCCCGCGACATTGCCGTGGCCGAAGATGCCCCAGGTCCCGGCGATCAGCCGGTGACGCTCCCCGTCGCGCTCGGTGTACTGCGCGGACAGGAACCGCACCAGCGCCTGGGCGACGGTCAGACGGCGGGTGGGGGACTGGGGCATCGGGACCTCACGGGTTGGGATGGGTGGGGTGTCGGGCGGGTGGTGCGGAGCTGTCACGTGGGTGGGGCTGGTCCTGAAGGACCAGGTCCTGCGGGCCTGGAGGGCACGGGCGCACTCCCGGCCTGTCAGGACCGCGGGGAACCGCGCGAGAAGGCCACCGGGCCGCGGACGAACGAGGACCAAGGATCCCCTTCAGCACCTCGCACCGGGCCGCGCAGCGGGGTTCGACACGCGCGGGAAGGACGCCGGTCTGCAACGGATGGAGATCGATTCCGACACGGCCGTCGTGACCGGAACGAAGGATTCGGCGGACTCGGGCATGCGCGTCGCTCCTCGGGCGGGGGATGCGGGCCTCCGGAGGCCCGCGGCGCCCGGGGATGCGCGCGCTCGGGTCCGGATGTATCCCAGGTGTAGGACCCGGAACGACCCCCTGTCAAGGCTTTGTACTGACATCCTGACTTGCTCCTGAAATAATGTCTTAACAAAGCCTTGACAGGGGGGTCCGCCAGGGGTTTGTATCCCGTCCCAACGAATCAGCGCAGTCGGCCTACCGGCACAATGATCCGGACTTTCCGAGTCCGGGCCCGCGCGGGCGCTCCGCCCGACGCTGTCCCGATCCCTTTCCCCCCGTCGCACAGTGAGGTGCAGGAAAGATGGACCGCACGTTTCACTCCCGCTCACGCAGAGTGGCCCCCTTCTTCGCCATGGCCGCCGCGTCCGCGCTGCTGATAGCCGGCTGCTCCAGCGGTTCCGGCGGCAAGAAGTCCGAGGAGGGCGGGGCGGACGCCTCCGCGGGCAAGGCGAACACCCCCCGGATGAAGGTCGCGCTGGTCACCCACCAGGCCCCCGGCGACACCTTCTGGGACATCGTCCGCAAGGGCGCGCAGGCGGCGGCCGCCAAGGACAACATCGAGCTGATCTACTCGGCGGACCCGAACGCCGGCACCCAGGCCAACCTCGTGCAGAACGCGATCGACCAGAAGGTCGACGGCATCGCCATCACCCTCGCCAAGCCCGACGCGATGAAGGACGTCGTGGCCAAGGCGACCAAGGCGGGCATCCCCGTCGTCGGCCTCAACTCCGGTCTGAGCGACTGGCAGAACCTCGGTCTGATGTCCTTCTTCGGGCAGGACGAGAGCGTGGCGGGCGAGGCGTTCGGCAAGCGGCTGAACGACGTCGGTGCGAAGAAGGCCGTCTGTGTCGTGCAGGAGCAGGGCAACGTCGGCCTGGAGCAGCGCTGCGCCGGTGTGAAGAAGACCTTCGAGGGCGACACCGAGATCCTCAACGTCACGGGCACCGACATGCCGTCCGTGAAGTCGACCATCACCGCCAAGCTCAAGCAGGACACCGCCATCGACTACGTGGTCGCCCTCGGTGCCCCCTACGCCCTGACCGCGGTCCAGTCGGTCGCGGACGCCGGCAGCAAGGCGAAGATCGCCACCTTCGACCTGAACAAGGAGCTGACGGACGCCATCAAGAGCGGTGACATCCAGTTCGCGGTGGACCAGCAGCCGTACCTGCAGGGCTACCTGGCCGTGGACTCGCTGTGGCTCTACAAGAACAACGGCAACTACAGCGGCGGTGGCGAGCAGGCGGTGCTGACCGGCCCCGCGTTCGTCGACCAGAAGAACGTCGACACGATCGCCAAGTTCGCCGCGAAGGGCACCCGGTGATCTGAATGACCCAAGCAACGGCTCCGGCGGCGAGTTCCTCGCCGCCGGCTCCGCCGGCCGGCACCCAGAAGGACGGGCGCACCGCGCAGCGTTCGCTCGGGCGCAGGCTGCTGGCCCGCCCTGAGGTCGGGGCGCTGATCGCCGCGATCGGGGTGTACGTCTTCTTCTTCTCGGTGGCCCCGTCCTTCCGGGAGGCCGGTTCGCTGGCGACCGTGCTCTACCAGGCCTCCGTCATGGGCATCATGGCGATCCCGGTGGCCCTGCTGATGATCGGCGGCGAGTTCGACCTGTCCGCCGGTGTCGCGGTCACCACCTCCGCCCTGACCGCCGCGATCCTGAGTTTCCAGCTCACGGTGAACGTGTGGACGGGCGTGTTCGTCGCGCTGATCGTGTCGCTGGCCGTGGGGGCGTTCAACGGCTGGCTGCTGATCAGAACCGGTCTGCCCAGCTTCCTCGTCACGCTGGGCTCGTTCCTGATCCTTCAGGGCTCGAACCTGGCGGTGACGAAGATCTTCACCGGCAACGTCGCCAGCGACTCCATCAGCGACATGGACGGCTTCGACCAGGCCAAGAGCGTCTTCGCCTCCGAGGTCGGCATCGGCGGCGTGGACGTCAAGGTCACGGTCTTCTACTGGCTGGCGTTCGCGGCGATCGCGACGTGGCTGCTGCTGCGCACGAGGTTCGGCAACTGGATCTTCGCTGTCGGCGGGAACAAGGACAGTGCGCGGGCCGTCGGCGTGCCCGTGAACTTCACCAAGGTCGCCCTGTTCATGGGGGTCGGCGCGGGCGCGTGGTTCGTGGGCATGCACCTGCTGTTCTCGTTCAACACCGTGCAGTCCGGTGAGGGCGTGGGCAACGAGTTCCTGTACATCATCGCCGCGGTGATCGGCGGCTGTCTGCTGACCGGCGGTTACGGCTCGGCGGTCGGCCCGGTGATCGGTGCCTTCATCTTCGGCATGGTCTCGCAGGGCATCGTCTACGCCAACTGGAACCCCGACTGGTTCAAGGCCTTCCTCGGCGTGATGCTCCTGATCGCCGCCCTCGTCAACTTGTGGGTCCGCAGCCAGGCGACCCGGAGGTGAACCACCCCATGACCGACCCCAACGGATCAGCGGCCGACGGTGCGGCCGCGAACGACGCCCCGGACAGCGCCCCGAACGGCGCTACGAGCGGCGCCGCGAAGGACACCGTGAACAGCGCCGGGAAGGACACCGCGCACGGTGCCGCGCGGGACGCGGCGCCCGGCTCGGACGCCCCGGTCGTCGAGCTGCGCGAGGCGGGCAAGTCCTACGGCAACATCCGCGCCCTGCACGGCGTGAACCTCGCCGTCCACCCCGGCCGTGTCACCTGTGTCCTGGGCGACAACGGCGCCGGCAAGTCCACCCTGATCAAGATCATCTCCGGCCTGCACCAGCACACCGAGGGCGAAGTCCTCGTCGACGGGAAGCCGGTGCGGTTCACCACCCCGCGCGAGGCCCTGGACGCGGGCATCGCCACCGTCTACCAGGACCTGGCCACCGTGCCCCTGATGCCGGTCTGGCGCAACTTCTTCCTCGGCTCCGAGATGACCAAGGGCCCCTGGCCCGTGCGCCGCCTCGACATCGAGCGGATGAAGAAGACCGCGGACGAGGAACTGCGGAACATGGGCATCGTCCTGGACGACCTCGACCAGCCCATCGGCACCCTGTCCGGCGGCCAGCGCCAGTGCGTCGCCATCGCCCGCGCCGTCTATTTCGGCGCCCGGGTCCTCATCCTGGACGAGCCCACCGCCGCCCTCGGCGTCAAGCAGTCCGGCGTGGTGCTGAAGTACATCGCCGCCGCCCGCGACCGCGGCCTCGGCGTCATCTTCATCACCCACAACCCCCACCACGCCTACATGGTCGGCGACCACTTCAGCGTCCTGCGCCTGGGCACCCTCGAACTGAGCGCCGCCCGCGACCGGGTCAGCCTCGACGAACTCACCAACCACATGGCCGGCGGCACCGAACTCGCCGCCCTCAAGCACGAACTGGCCCAGGTGCGCGGTGTCGACGTCGAGGAACTCCCCGAAGCGGAGGAACTCACCGCACCCGCGGCCGCCTCGAAGGACGGGGCCGCGTAACACCCCGGCCGCCGCTCCCCGCGAGCGGTCGCGCCGGTGACACGGCCGCGGTCGTCAGGACGGCTCTCCGGAACCCATGGGTGCCCCGTCACCCGCAGGGCGCCCGGGAGAGGCGTCCTGCCGACCGCGGCCGTGCGCCGACGGCGGTCCGGGAGACGAAGTCCCCTGCCGGTCACCGCGGTTCACCAGCCCCGGACCGGCGTTCCGGCGCCGCGGCCGAGGCCGGGGCGCCGTCCGCCCGGTTCACGACTTGGCTGGCGATCGCCTTGCTGTTCGGTTACCGGGCCGTCACCATGAGGTGTGCCGCCCGGAGCCGTACGCTCGAGGAGACGCCTATGGACAGGTACGAGCAGCCCTTCGCCACGAGCGTCGTCAGGGACTTGCACGACACCTCACTGGACGAGGTGCCGGAGTCCGCTCAGGAGTCGGCCATGGCAAGGACGCTCGCAGGTGGCGGAGAGCCGGTGGCCGCCTTCCAGTCGTCGCTCTGACCGGCCCGGCCGGAACGACGGGGAACCGTACCGGTGACGGGGGCGGCGCGGCCCTTCCGCCAGTTCGTGATCAAGGTGCACAGCCGGTGCGATCTGGCCTGTGACCACTGCTACGTCTACCAGCACGCCGACCAGAGCTGGCGGCGACGTCCGGGGGCGATGTCCGAGGAGACGTTCCGTCGTACGGCCGAGCGGATCGCCGAGCACGCCGCCGCCCACCGGCTCCCCCGCGTCCATGTCGTCCTGCACGGCGGAGAACCGCTGCTCGCCGGACGGGAACGGCTGCGCGGCCACGCCCGCGCACTGCGCTCGGCCCTCGACGGCGTGGCCGCGCTCGATCTGCGGATGCAGACCAACGGACTCCTGCTGGACGACGCGTTCTGCGCGATGCTCGTCGAGGAGTCCGTCGTCACCAGCGTCTCGCTCGACGGGGACCGGGCGTCGAACGACCGGCACCGCGTCAGACGGGACGGCTCCGGCTCGTACCACGACGTGGTGCGCGCGGTGCGCCTGCTGGGCGCGCCGGCCCACCGCTCCGCCTTCGGCGGGCTGCTGTGCACGATCGACGTCGAGAACGACCCGGTGGAGGTGTACCGGGCACTGGCCGAACTCGACCCGCCCGCCGTCGACTTCCTCCTGCCACACGCCACCTGGGAGTATCCGCCGCCCCGCCCCGGCGGGGAGACCGGCACCGAGTACGCCCACTGGCTGATCGCCGTGCACAAGCAGTGGACCGCGGACGGCATGCCGATGCGGATCCGGATGTTCGAGTCGATCAGCCGGCTGAGCCGGGGTCGCGGCAGCCTCACCGAGGCGCTGGGGCTGGGCAGTTCGGACCTGCTCGTGGTGGAGACCGACGGCGCCGTGGAGCAGGCCGACTGGTTGAAGACGGCCTATCCGGGCGCCCCCGAGACCGGGATGCACATCGACACCCACCGTCTGGAGGAGGCGGCAGCGCACCGGGGCATCCAGGCCCGCCGCGCCGGCCTGGACGGCCTCAGCGCGCAGTGCCGTGCCTGTCCCGTCGTGACGGTCTGCGGCGGTGGCCTCTACGGGCACCGCCACCGCAGGTCCAACGGCTTCGACAACCCCTCCGTCTACTGCGCCGACCTGCTGAGGATCATCGAGTACGTCCAGGGCGCGGAACGCGACGACGCCGACGTCCGGCACGGCTGGCACGGTCTGTCCTGGGTCCACTTCGACGAACTGGCCGCCGGGCACGGCAGCACGGCGGCGGTCCGGTCGCTGGCAGCGGCCCAGAACAGCCAGCGGCGGGCCCTGCTGGCGGCCGCCCGCCGCGCGGACACCCAGGGACCGGGCACCCAGGGACCGGCCCACCCGGGACCGGGCAGCCCGGCGCCGGTCCCGGGGCACGGCACGGAGCCCGGTGGCCCGGCGGATGCGGCACCCGGCTGGGACGCGGTCCTCGCCCTGCCCGCCGCCGCACTGGACGTGCTGCTCGCCGACCCGTACCTGCGCGTATGGGCCCTCGCCTGCGGCCAGTCGGTACGACGGCGAGCCGAGGGCCATCCGGCGGAGGCCGCCCTGTCGGCCGTCGCGCGCACCGGGGGCCGGCTCACCCTGGACGTCCCGCTGCGGCACGGCTCCGAGGGCCCGGCGATCCATCTGCCCGGCATCGGACGGCTGTTGCTGCGCGGCGACGGCCGCGACCACCCCTCCCGCACGGTCACGGTGACGGCGGCCGACACCGCCCTCACCGTCGAGGGACGCGTCCTGGGCCGGGAGCGGCCCCCCGACGGCATGATCTGGCAGCCGCTGCGCCATCTGTCCGCGGACGGACTGGACGTGGCCCTGGACGACCTGGACCCCTCCCGCGACTGCTACGGCTACGCGCCCCGCCCCCGGCTGCCCGAGGCCGAGTTCCGGCGCTGGGAGACGATGTTCGGCGAGGCATGGGAGCTGATCCGGACCGAGTACGCCGACTACGCGCAGGGCATCGCCGCCGGACTCACCACGGTCACCCCGCTCACGCCCGCCCCGTCCGGCGACGACGTCAGCGCCACCTCGCGGCACGCCTTCGGGGCCGTCGGCATCGCGCTGCCCCGCTCGGCCGAAGACCTGGCCCTGTTGCTGGTCCACGAGTACCAGCACGTCAAACTGGGCGCGATGCTCGACATGTTCGACCTGCTCGACGGCGCCGACGAGCGCCGCTACCGCGTGCTGTGGCGGCCCGACGCCAGACCCCTCGACGCCATCGTCCAGGGGGCCTACGCCCATCTCGCCGTCGCCGACGTGTGGCGGATCAGGCTCCGCCGCGGCGCGACCGGCGTGGGCGCCACCCTGTACGAACGCTCCCGCGCGGAGGCGGACAGATGGCGTACGGCCGTGCTGGACGCGCTCGACACCGTGGCCGGAACCGGCTCGCTGACCGCCCTGGGCCACCGTTTCGTACGCGGACTGAGAGGTGAGGCCGAAACACTGGGCGGAGTGGCCGAAACGGGCCCGATCGCGGTGTAATGGTCAGCCAACTCCCGCTCCTCGCACCCGTGTCCGGTACAACTTGCTCCGGCCCGACCCCTGGCACCGGCAGTGGTTCTCGCGTTCCAATGGATCCTTGGAGGAGATCCGGCTGCGATGTCCGGGGCCTGGGAGGGGCCCGCGGTGGGCTTACGGGGGAGGGGAAAGGCGAGTCCATGGTTCAGGCGGTATCTCAGGCGACTCGGTCGGCGGATTCCTCCGATCCGTACGTGTTCTTCATGAGCTACGCACGGACACCGCTGGCGGGGATGCGGGTCAGGAAAGACGCGTCGGACGTGGCGCTGGAACAGTTCCACGTGCAGTTATGCAGCGACATCATGCAGCTGACCGACCATGACGGTCAGGAGCTGCCGGGATTCCTGGACAAGAGAATGCACCCCGGGGACGACTGGGAGGGACGGCTCAAACAGGCCCTGGCCACCTGCCGGGTCTTCGTGCCGATCTACAACAGCCGCTACTTCAGGCGGGAATGGTGCGGCAAGGAATGGGACGCCTTCGCGCGGCGCCAGCAGCTCCGTACCCGGCCCTACACGGGCAACGCGATCATCCCCGTCCTGTGGGTGGGCGAGCAGCATCTGACGCTGCCGACCGTCGCGGCCAAGGTGCAGTACGCCCATCCCGATCTGGGTAAGGATTACCTGCAGTCCGGCCTCTACGGGCTGAAGCAGGCGGGCCGCCACGCCAAGTACCGCAGCTCCGTATGGGCGCTCGCCCAGATGATCGTCAAAGTGGCCCAGCAGACCAGCCTTGAACCGTGCGACGTGGAGCTGTTCAGTGACCTCCGGAACGTCTTCGAGGGGGAATAGCGGGATGCCGATGTTCTTCATGAGCTATGCGCGTGTTCCTGCTCCCCAACACCGGGACATCTCGCAGGACCCCAACCGGCTGGTCTTCCAGTTCTTCGACGAACTGTGCGAGAGAGTGGCTCGCCACGCGAATCTGCGTGGGGTGGAGGAGGCCGGTTACGTCGAGCGGCCCGGCGCGCCTGGGGAGAAGACGATCGAGGCCCTGCTCGGCTGCCAGGTCTTCGTTCCGCTGTACTCGCAGCGGTACTTCAGCAATCCGCAGTGCGGGCGTCAGTGGACCGCCGTCACCCAGGGGACTGGCCGGGGGGCGCGGCCGAGCATCGTCCCAGTGCTGTGGACACGGTACTCACCCACGTCCTTCCCGGCGACGATCAAGGCGAAGCAGCAGTACCCCGAGGTCCCGGAGGGCTTCGGCGAGACCGCCGAGAACTACGCCTCCATGGGGCTGCACCGCCTGCTCGACCAGGTGCTCGACCTGACCGAACGACCGGACCCGGACGACGAGCACATGGCGGCGCAGTTCTCCGCCCAGGTCGCCCAGCTCACCGACTGGCTCGCCCGGCGCATCGTCGCCGAGGCGGCCACGGTGCCCCGGCAGCCCCCGGCGCACTCCGGTGGGGGGCGGACGGCCGAACCGGCCACCCTGGCCGGGCTGGACGACGCCTTCGCCGATCCGCCCTTCGCCTCCCCGCTGCACATCACCGTGCTCGCCCCGACCGAGGAGCAGTTACCGGTCGGCCGTGACAACACACGCTACGGCCCCCGCGTCGACGACTGGCGGCCCTACGGGCCGGCGGTGGGACCGCTGGTCGAGCAGATGGAGGCCCTGGCCCGCAACCTCGGCTTCGAGCCCACCGTGCATCCCTTCCACAAGCACCAGGCGGAGCTGAGGAGCACGGAGATCCCGACGGCGCCCTGGATCCTGGTGGTGGACCCATGGGCTCTGGAGGATCCTCAAATGGCGTCCCAGGCAAGGGAGTTCGACAGGGCCCGCCGTCCCTGGACGGGCGTGCTGAGTACTCTGGCGGGCGACGACCTGCAGACCAAGGAACAGTCCGACCGGCTGCGCGGACTGCTGCTCTCCCACTTCCCCCGCTTCCTCAGCGAGGGGCGGACGGGGGAGCAGGAGGCGGTACGCGGCCTGGGCGGGGCGGATGTCTTCACCCGCTGGTTCAGCGAGCTGGCCGAGGCGACCAAGATCCGGTATCTACGGTACATTCATTCGCAATTGTCCCGGAGCGCCGTTGACGCCCGGGATGTTCCGGAATCCGGTGCGGACCTGCCCCGACGGCCCGACGCCGGCAGGGACGACGGGGCACCGAGCGACGGACGTCGCGTGGAGGGCAGGCCATGACCGGCGACGACGCGGGCAGGATCATCACGTTCTACTCGTACAAGGGCGGTACGGGACGGACGATGGCGCTCGCCAACACGGCCTGGATCCTGGCCTCCGCGGGCAAGGCGGTCCTGGTCGTCGACTGGGACCTCGACGCTCCCGGCCTGGACCGCTTCCTGCACCCCTTCCTCAGCGAGAACCAGCTGCGTTCCACGCCCGGCGTGCTCGAACTGGTCAGCCGCTCCACCCAGTCCATGCTCCAGTCCTCCGCGGTCGCGGAGCAGAAACGCCCGGGCGAACTGGATTCCGAATCGTCGATCTCCGTCGACATGTGGGCGGCCGACGGCATCCCCCTCAACAGCTGCCTCATCCAGGTCGACTGGGACTTCCCCGAGGGCGGCCAGCTCTACTACCTCCCGGCCGGGACGAAGAACAAGGGCTATCTGTCGGCGTTCTCGCAGTTCGACTGGAAGCCCTTCATGGACGGGCCGCTGGCCACCAGGTTCCTGGAGGCGCTCAAGCGCGAGTTCGTCGGCAACTTCGACTACGTCCTCATCGACAGCCGCACCGGGCTCAACGACATCTCCGACATCTGCACCGTCAACCTGCCCCACACCCTGGTCACCTGCTTCACCCCGAGCAGCCAAAGCATCGAGGGCGCGGCCGGCGTCGCCGAGCGCATCGACGGGATGTACGGCAACCGCGACATCCGTATCCTGCCGGTCCCCATGCGCGTCGAGAACGCCGAGGCCGACCGGCTGGACGCCGCCCGCGGGCAGATCGCGTACCGCTTCGACCGGGTCGTGCGCAAGCACATCCCGCACCAGGACCCGGAGGACTACTGGGGGAGCGTGGAGATCCCCTACCGGCCCATCTACTCCTACGAGGAGACACTGGCCCCCTTCCGTGAACAGCCCGGGGACCCCAAGAGCCTGCTCGCCGCCTACGAGCGGCTCACCGAGGTCATCACCGAGGGGCAGGTCGCCTCCATGCCGCGCATCGACGAGCCGCTGCGCCGCAAGACCCTGGAGCGGTACACCCGCCACCGTCCGCCGCGCATCTCCGACGTCTACGTCAGCTTCGTTCCCCAGGACCGCAGTTGGGCCCACTGGGCGGGCGCGGTCCTGGAGCAGGCCGGTTTCAAGGTGCACCTGGCCCAGGAGGGCACGGTCGAGAGCGCGCAGCGCAGGGACGAGATCGAGCGCGGCGTCGAGTCGGCCTCGCACACCCTGGTCATCTTCTCCGAGGCGTACCTGAGATCGTCCCGCTTCCGCACCACCTGGGAGGCGGTCTACGCCGAGGGCGACCGGCGCTCCCACCAACTGGTCTCGATGCAGGTCGACCGCAAGCTGTCGCTGGACGCCCCCTTCACGGAGCAGCTCGCCGACATGACCCGCTGCGACACCGGGGAGGCCGGCCGCGAGGCGTTGCTGAGCAGCTTCGGCCGGTCGGCGGAGGCGCTGACGCGCAATCACTTCACCGGCGCGGAGCAGAAGCTGCCCCGCTTCCCCGGCGCGGAGCCGCCGATCTTCTCGGTCCCGCTGCGGACCTCCTCCTTCACCGGCCGCACCGAACTGCTGGAGGGCATCCGGGCGAAGCTGTGGCGGGAGGACACCAGAGCCCTGGTCCTCAAGGGCATGGGCGGCGTGGGAAAGACCCTGCTGGCGCAGGAGTTCGCCTATCGCTACCGGAGCGACTACGACGTCATCTGGCACATCCAGGCCGAGCAGACGATCCCGGCCGTCGAGGAGTACGCGCGGATGGCCGCGCCGCTGGGGCTGTCGGAGCGGACGAACCCGACGGACACCGCGAAGACCGTGTACGAGGCGCTCAACCACGGTGAGCCGTACGGCAGTTGGCTGGTCATCCTGGACAACGTGACCGAGGCCGACTATCTCCCCGAGTTCATGATGGACGGCCGGGGCGGCCATGTGCTGATCACCAGTCAGCGCTCGGAGGGCTGGGGCAGGTTCGTCGACACCGTCGACGTCCCCGTGTTCGAGCGGGACGAGAGCATCGCCCACCTGCACAGCCGCCTGCCCGACTGCGGCTGGACGGAGGCCGACCAGATCGCGGAGGCCCTGGGCGACCTGCCGATCGCCATCGAACGCGCCGCGGCCTACATCGAGCAGACCCGGGTCGACGTCCGGGGCTACATCAAGCAGCTCCAGCCCCAGGCCACCGGAGCCCCCGCCGACAACACGGTCGGCGAGGTCGTCAAGTCCAGCACCAACACCTGGGAGTTCGCTCTCAAGCACCTCAAGGAGAACTTCCCGCCGGCGGTGCAGCTCCTGCAGATCTGTTCCTACTACAGCCCCGAGCCGATCTCCATGGACCTGCTGGAGGGCTTCGAGGTCTCCCGGGCCCTGGGCGGAGCACGTACGGTCTCCCGCGCCTACAAGGAGCTGAGCCGTTTCTCCCTGGTCACGGTCGACCGCAAGGCCCGGAGCCTGACGGTGCACCGCATGATGCAGATCGCCATGCGCGAGGAGATGACCGAGGCGGAGCGCGCGGACGCCCGCGAGGTGGTCTACCGCTCGCTGATCGCCGCCCGGCCCAACGGGGACGACCCCGAGAACCCCAACACCTGGGAGAAGTACCGCATCATCTGGCCGCACCTCGGCACCCCCTGGGCCGAGACGTCCTCCGACGAGGGCATCAGGGAACTCTTCGTCGACCGCGTCCGCCAGCTGCGCCGCCGGGGTGAGCTGACCCAGGCCATGGACTACAGCGTGCGCCGGGTGGACGCCTGGACCGCACTGGGCCCGCCGGACGAACGCTGGACGCTCCACATGCGCTTCCAGATCGCCAACATCCTGCGCGCCCAGGGCAGATACGAGGAGTCGCTCTCCCTGGACCAGGAGATCCTGGCGCGACAGCTCGCCGTGCTCGGCGACAAGGACGACCAGCACATCCTCATGACCACCAGCAGCATCGCCGCCGACCTGCGCGGTCTGGGCCGCCTGACGGAGGCACTGCGCTACGACAAGGAGACGTACCAGAGATACGAGCTGATCTACGGCGAGGACCATGCGCGCACCCTCAGCGCGGCCAACAACCTCGCGGTCGCCCTGCGCCTGTCCGGCGACTACTACAAGGCGCGCGAACTGGACCGCAGGACACTGGAACTGCGGGAGGCGATCCAGCTCCATGACCATCCCCTCACCATCGAGTCGGCGGTCAACCTCGGTCGCGACCTGCGTGACTGCGGGGACTACGAGGAGTCCGTCACCCTGCTGAAGCGCGCCTACGAACGCTGTCTGCGCAACCCGCGCCTCACCCAGGGCTCGCCGACCGTGCTCAACACGGCCAAGGGCCTGGCCGGTTCACTGCGCCGCGCGGGCCAGCCGGTGGAGGCCGAGGAACTCGTCCGCCATGTGCTGAGGAGCACCCCCGAGGGGGAGAAGGGATCGTCCTCCGAACGCTCGCTGCTGGAGATGAGCCTGGCGGGCGACATGGCCGCGCAGGGCCGCGTCGAGGAAGCGCTGACCCTCATTCGCAGAGTCCTCGACGACCTGCGCAACAACCTGGGGGACGGCCACTCCCAGACGGTGGCCTGCTCGGTCAACTACGCCGTCCTCCTGCTGGACGACATCGCCACCATCCGCCCCGAAGCGGCGGAGAGGGCCTATGAGTTGCTGGTCTGGGCGCAGGGGACGTTCTGCGAACTCAACGGCGACCACCATCCCTATGTGCTCATCTGCCGCGCGAACCTCGCCGTGGCGGAGGCCGCGCTCGGCAAGTGGGACGAGGCCAGGAGGACCAGCCACGACGCCTACGAACTGCTCAAGGAGGTGCTCGGTCCCACCCACCCGTCGACGCTGACCTGCGCCGGGAACCTGGCCGTCGTCCTCAGCCACCTGGGCCGGGCCGACGCGGCCCGCACCAAGCACCATGACACCCTGGCCGCGCTGAGCAAGCGCATCGGCCGGGAACACCCCCGTGTGGTGGCCCTCCAGGAGTGGAAGCTCAGCTGCCTCGACCTGGAGCCGCACCCGATCTGAGCACGACGGGCCCCTGCGCGCGGCCGGTGCCGGTGTCGGCGGCGGCCGCGCACCTCGCGCGCGGGGGTGCCGGCTCAGCGCCCTGCGGTGTCCCGGGCCCAGGCGAGCACCTGGGGAAGGGCCGGGAGCGCCGCGAAGTGGGCGACGGACGGCTGCAGTACGGCCTTGGCCGAGGGGATCCGCTTGGCCAGCCAGTGGAAGTGGGCGACAGGGGCGAACACGTCGCGCTCGCCGTGCCACAGCATCACGGGCACCGCACCGTCGATCTCCTTGAGTTCGAACCCCCAGTGTGTCCGGAAGGCGACCAGGTCGTCCACCCAGCCCATCGGCGCGCGCGGATCGACCGACTCCTCCTCGCCCTGCTCCGCCCGGCCCACCGCCGACAGATAGTTCCGCAGGAGGTGCTGGCGGATTCCGGCGTCCTCGACGATCACCCGGTCGGCGCTCGGCATCTCCTCCCGCAGGGACGCGAGGAACACGGTCGGATCGCGGCGGATGGTCTCGGCGTTACGGGCCAGCAGTGCCCCCAGTTCGGTCACGTCGGGGGCGTGGCGGTCGAGCAGGTCGTAGGTCGACACATTGGACTCGGACATCTCCTTGTGCCAGTCGAGTCCGTCGCCGTCGGCCTCGGGCGGGGCGAGCGAGACCAGCGCCGCGACGCTCGCCACCTGGCTGCCGATGTTCCGGGCCGCGCAGGCCAGGGCGTGCGGCGCGCCTCCCGACCTGCCCACCACGGAGTACTTCTTGAGGTCCAGGTCCTCGGCGATGGTACTGACGTCCACGGCGGCGTCGACCACCGTGCGTCTGCGATGGCGGTCGGAGCCGCCGTACCCCGGCCGGTCGTAGGCGATGAGCCGTACACCGAGCTTGTGGAGGTCGAAGGTGCGCAGCCGGGGCCCGAGTCGGCTTCCGGGAGTTCCGTGCAGCAGAAACACCGGGTGTGCGTCCGGATCGCCCCAGGTCTCGTAGGCGATCGTCCGTCCGCCGGACGGCGTCTTCACTGTCTTGACCACCCGATGCCCTCCCGTGCCAGCGGCTGTGGAGTGAAGCGCGGGACCTCCCAGCATTGCGCATGGGAGGCCCCGCTCCTAGTAGCTGCTCAGCCGTTCTGGCTTCATGTGGCAAGAATTGGGTAAACGTGGGCCACTCGGCTGTTCACGCCCCAAGGTAGTGCACCGGGGCACGAGTCGCCGGATGAGGATGGAATTCATGGTGACCGAGTGAGCCATGGGATATCCCGCCTCATCGCGCTTCCGACGCCCGTTCCGCACCTTCGTGATGCCCGGCACCTGGGTGAACACACATCCCTCGTACGGAGCAGGACGGACGCTGACGTTCCGGAAAGTGGCGCGTGTCACGCCCCCGGCGCCGGCTCGGGGCGGTGCACACCGCGCGGCCGATAGCCCAGGATGTCGGAGCGGCCCAGGAGGTCCGCCAGCAGCCAGACGATCGCCAGCCACATCTCCGTGCCCTGCAACCCCGGCTCCGGGCCGGGCCCCGCCGTGCCCGCTCCGAAACCGAACCCCCGGCCGTCCTGCCAGCGGGTCAGGACCGCGGCGAGTCGTCGCTCGGCCCACTCGCGGACCTCGGCCGAGCGGTAGCCGTCGCCGTCCGCGCCCGCACCTCCCGACTGCCGTGTGCACAGCCACAACGGATGGGCTACGTCGAGGACGTTGCAGGCGTTCTCGCGGCCCGCGCCGAAGTGGCGTACGTCGCGGGCGTGGTCCAGGACCGCGTCCACGACCCTCTCCGGATGCGGCACGGGTACCCCGTACTGGGCGAAGGAACCCCGTGTCAGCCGGTAGTAGCCGTTGACGACCTGGAGACGGCCGTCGGCGGTCGAGGGGCTGCCCCACATACCGGTCCAGGGGTCGGCCCGGGTGAGGAGCCACCCGAAGAGTGCTTCGAGGGTGCCCGGGGTGAGGCCGGTGGCGTCCGGGTGCCGGAGATTCCAATGGGCCGCGGTGGCCCAGGAGTCGACCCAGGCGCCCGCTCCCCATGCCTGGTCCCGCCAGGGCAACTTGGTCAAGCGGTCCATGAGTTGCTGGGCCGTCATGTCTTCTATGCCCTGGATCGGTCGGGGGAACGACGCCCCCAGGAGATCCAGTGCGTAACCCACCGACAGGACGTGGTAGAGCGCCGGGCCCTCGCCGACGAAGCCGTCGGGGTCCGGGCGCGGCGGCCGGTCACCGAACTCGGGCACCAGACCGGTCTGCGGGTCCTGGAGCGAGGCCAGCCGCTCGATGTGCTGCTCCTCGGCCAACTGTTCGGGCACCGAGGCCAGGAGGAGGTCGGCGATCTCCACGGCGTCGCAGTGCGCCCGCACGGTGGGGGCGGCGCCGGGGCGGTCGGTGTAATGGGCGCCGTTCCAGCAGCGGGCGAGGATGCCGGCGGCCTGGGCGCGCGCGGTGTCGGCGAACCGGGCCAGTGTGTCGTCGGTGACCCCGCTGCCTGCATCCCGCGCCACGGGGCGCCGCCGGCCCCCGGTCTCCTGCCGGCCCTTCGTCTCCTGCCCGCCTTCCGTCTCCGGTAGGGCCTTCGTGTCCCGCCGGTCCCGGATCCGCCGCGCCGGGTTCCCTGCCGCCACCGACCACGCGGGCACGTCCTTCGTCACCACCGCCCCGGCACCGATGACGCAGTGGTCGCCGATGGTGACCCCGTCGACGACCACCACATGGGAGCCGATCCAGACGTCGTCGCCGACGGTGACGCCCCGGCTGGTCTGGGGCTGGCGGAAGACCGGCTGGTCGGGAGCGGTCGAGTGGTTGAAGCCGAGGAGCGAGGTGTGGGCACCGATGCGTACGCCGGTGCCCAGACGGACGGTGCCGCGGACCACGGTGAACGGGTTCAGCGTGCAGTCCGTGCCGGTGCTGAGGTCGCCGGTGACGTAGGCGTGGGCGGCGATGTACGAGTCGGCGCCGAGGAGGAGCCGGTCGGGGAAGACCGCCGCCGAGCCGGCCACGTAGCAACGCTCGCCCACCTCGCTGGCGGCGCCGAGGGACCGCTGCCGTTCACGTTGCGCGGCTCGCTGCTCGGTGGTC
>NZ_JBHVDD010000050.1:24845-66563 GCF_042802995.1 Streptomyces sp. NPDC057438 | reverse complement strand
GTGCAAGAGCCCGGAGAGGGCGCCCGAGCGAGTGGCGCCGCCCTGACCGGGGGTCGTATCCGGGACTCCCGCGGTCATGGGTGTGGCGGCCATGGCGGCCGGCCGCCATGGCCGCCGGTCCGCCACCTCGCGGGTGCGACGGGTCCGTCGCCGGTGCGCCGGGTCCGTCGTGCGGGCGTCGGCCCGGCGGCGCGCACCGTCACCCGCTCGGCGGCCCCGTGTCCCGCGAATGGTGCCCGGCCGCGCGCGCCCTCCCGGGTGCGGCGCTCTGATGGACGAAGGGCACGGCGGTCGTGCCCCGCCCGCCGGAGCCGGCCGAAGGAGCCCCGCCCATGCGCCGCAGAGCCCGTGTCCTGTCCGCCACCGCGCTGATCGGTGCCGTCCTGGGCGCCGCCGCCCCGCCCTGTTCGGCCGATCCGGCGGCCGAGGTGAACCCGCACTCCGTCGCACCGGGCGGCACGCTCACGTTCTCCGTCTCCTGCGATCCCACCGGCGGCCCCGCCCCCGAGACCATCGACGCCAGCTCCCAGGCCTTCGAACAGGGCACGGTCACCCTGCAGCGTCTCCCCGGCACCGACGACTCCGCGGGCGGCCCCTCCTACCAGGGCACCGCCAAGATCGCGCCGGCCGCGGACTTCGAGACCGGTGCCGACGCGGCGAACTCCGCCACCGAGTGGGGCGTCGACGGCCTCTGCCCGGCGGCCCCCGGCGGCGAGGGCAGGCAGTGGAGCGCCACCTTCGACGTCGCGCCGGGCAGCGACGCGCAGCCGTACGACCTGGAGCGGTACCCCAGCCACCCGCCGACGCACCCGCCGGCGAAGGACCCGACGCATCAGCCGTCGCACCGGCCCGCACACCCCACCGGCCACCCCACCGCTCCCGTCCAGCGGGGCGTCCACGCGGGCGGCGGGGGTGCCTTCACCGACTCCGTCCCGGCCATGGCCGCGGGCGGCCTGCTCATCGTGGGGGCCCTGGGCGCGGCCGTCCACCGGCTGCGCCGCCGGGACCGGGGGACCCCGCCCGTGTGACCGGCGCGACGCGTACGGGCGCCCATGGGGCGCGTGAGCCTGGGTACCGACAGGCCTAGGGCGCGTACGGCGCCGTTTCGGCACGGCAGGCGACCACGTGCGGCACGACGCACCACGACTGCGCGGAGGCATCCATGCGGGGCACGGATCCGGAAGGGCACGGCCCGGTCCGCTACGGCCCGCCCCTGCCCGCCCAGGGCCTGCCCGTCCTGCCCGAACTGGCCGCCGTGCTCTCCGCCGCGGCGGGTGACCCCCGTGCCGTACCGCCCGGTGGTGACGCGGCCCTCCTGGAGGCCGCCTGCGGCTATTGGGACCGCCGTGGACTGCCCACCACCCCGGACAGGGCCGCCGCCGCCCCCGGCGCGCCCGCCCTGCTCCTCGCCCTGACCGCCGCGATCGGCGGCGACGTGCTGCTCCCACGGCCGTGTGCCGCCTGGTGGGAGCCACAGGCGCGGGCGCTGGGGCGAAGCGTCTTCCACGTGGCCACGCCCGCCGAGTGCGGGGGCGTGCCGGACCCGTACGCGCTGCTGGAGACCGTCCGCAGGATCCGGGCCGAGGGAGGCGACCCCCGGCTGCTCGTCCTCTGCGTCGCCGACGACCCGACCGCCACCGTGGCCCCGCCCGAACTGGTGCACGAGGCCATGGAAGCGGCCCAGGGGGAGGGGCTGCACCTGGTCAGCGACGAGACCTGGCGCGACACCGTGCACGACCCGCACGACACCGTGCTCCTCAGCCCCGCCGAGATGCTGCCCGACCGGGTCACCGTCGTCACCGACCTCGCCGGACCCTTCCTGCCGCCGGGCTGGCCGGCCGCGGTCGCCCGGTTCCCCGCGAACGGAGAGGGGACGGGCCTGCGCGACCGGGTCCTCGACGTGCTCACCGCGCTGGGCGCCCGGGTCGCCACTCCGGTCGCCGCGGCCGCCGCCTACGCCCTCGCCGAGCCCGCCCCCGTCACCGAGCGGCTCGCCGCCGCCGTACGCCTGCACGCGAGCCTCGCCGCCGCCGCGCACCGGGCCGTGGTGGCCGGCGGGGCGCTCGCCCTGCCGCCGCGCGCCGGACGGCACCTGTACGCCGACCTCGCCCCGCTGCGTTCCTCGCTCTTGGCGCACGGGGTCGGTGACGCCCAGGAGGCGGAGGACTTCCTCGCCGCCCGGCTCGGGATGCCCGCGCCCGGCGGCCACCGGTTCGGGGACGACCTCGGGGCGCTACGGGTCCGGCTCTCCACCGCCGCGTTCCTCGGCGGTACGGACGCGGAGCGCGCGCGGGTCCTCGATGTGTCCGACCCCCTGGAACTACCGCATGTGGAACGTGCGTTGACAGTCTTCGGAGCGGCTTTCGAGGGCCTTCGATGACGCGGGTCCTACGGAGGAGCTTCGGCGCCTTCGGCGGCACCCGCGTTTCGACCGCACCTGCGACGTCAGCAGCCCCGTCCCTTCGGCCGTCCCGACGACTTCAGCCCCCACTCGCGACTCCAGCCGTACCGGCGAACCCGCGGGCCCCATCGACCCCGGCGGGGCCCGTGGCCCGGACCCTTCGCCGGCCCGTGGCGACCTCCACCGACCCTGGGTGATCAGCACTCGTCGACACTCATCAGCAGCGACCACCCGCACCCACCCGCACCCACCCGCACCCATCAGCGACCACCCGCACCCATCAGCGACCTTCAGCGGCCCTCAGCGACTTTCAGCGGCCCTCAGCGACATTCAGTGATCTTCCAGTGATCTTCAGCGACGACGATTCTTCGTGACGACGCTCGGCGACGGGAGCCTCCTCGATGACGCAGCAGTCCGAGTCGACCACCTCTTGCCCCACCTCCACGACCACGGCCGCGGACACCGACGATCCGGCGTCCGGGCCACGCTTCGAGCCGTCCTTCGGCGGCCCCCTCGCACCCCCGCCGCTCACCGAGCCCCGCCCGCTCGGTGAGCGGCGCCACTGGCCCCGTTCCTTCGCCGACCGGCTGACCACACCCCTGCCCGGCCTGAAGGCCCTCGCCCGGTTCGCCCGCGAGGGCTCGGTCCGGCCCGGCCCGGAAGGGCTCCTCGACATCCCGCGACTGCCGTACGAACCCGGCCCGCTGCCCCGGGTGGACGCGCGTACCGTCGCCGTCTCCTGGGCCGGACACGCGAGCTGGGTGGTACGGATCGGCGGGCTCACCGTCCTCACCGACCCCGTCTGGTCCCGCCGGATCCTCGGAACCCCGGCCCGGATCACCCCCGTCGGCCTCGACTGGGACGCGCTGCCCCGGGTGGACGCCGTCGTCATCAGCCACAACCACTACGACCACCTCGACGCCCCCACCCTGGCCCGGCTCCCGCGCGACACACCGGTCTTCGTGCCCGCCGGGCTCGGCCGCTGGTTCCGGCGGCGCGGGTTCGGCATGGTCACCGAGCTGGACTGGTGGGAGGCGGCCGAACTGCACGGCGTCCGCCTCGACTTCGTACCGGCCCACCACTGGTCCAAGCGCACCCTCACCGACACCTGCCGCTCGCTGTGGGGCGGCTGGGTCCTGACCGCCCCCGACGGCGAGCGCCTCTACTTCGCCGGCGACACCGGCTACGGCCACTGGTTCTCCCTCATCGGCCGCCGCTATCCCGGTATCGACCTCGCCCTGCTGCCGATCGGCGCCTACGACCCCCGCTGGTGGCTCAGCGACGTCCACTGCGACCCGGAGGAGGCGGTCCGCGCCTTCCAGGACCTCGGCGCCCGGCGTATGGCCCCCATGCACTGGGCCACGTTCGTCCTGTCCGCGGAACCGGTCCTGGAACCCCTGACGCGGGTGCGGGCGGCATGGCGGGCGGCGGGCCTGCCCCGGGAGAACCTCTGGGACCTGTCGATCGGAGCCTCCCGGGTCCTCGACTGACCCGGCGACCGACCCGGCCCTGGCACCCCCGTGCACCCGGAGGGGCGAGACCCGCCGGGGAGCACGGGGCGGCGCGCTCGCGGGCGGACCGGTCAGCGGACCAGCCGCCGCCACACCCCCGGCGCCACGCTGAGCAGCAACGTCAGCGTGACCGCCGCCACGACCCCTTCCCACGGCTCCTTGAACAGCGACCCGCCCAGAATGCCGATCAACTGGTAGGTCACGGCCCATGCCAGGCACGCCGGCAGATTCCCCCGGGCGAACCGCCGCAACGGCATCTTCGCCAGCAGACAGGCCAGCATCACCGGGATACGCCCCGCCGGCATCAGCCGGGACAGCACCAGCACGGCCACGCCGTGGTCGTCCAGCTTCGCCTGTGCCTGCGTCAACCGGTCCTCGGGCGCCCGCCGGCGGATCGCCTCCAGCCAGCGCGAGCCGTTCTTCGAGCCCATCCCACGCCGCCCCAGCCAGTACAGCGCGATGTCGCCGAGGAACGCGGCGACCGACGCCACCACGAACACCAGCAGCAGCGAGAACGGCGCCTCCTGATGGAACGCCACCACCGCCGCCGAACTGACCAGCGCCCCGGTCGGCACCACCGGCACCAGAGCCCCGGCCAGCACCAGCAGGAACAGCGTCGGATAGCCGATCGCCTGCTGGGTGGACGCGTACGACCCGGGAGTGCTCACGGCGGCCAGGAGGTTCACCGGGCCTCCGCCACGACCCGGGCGCCCGCCGTCGGCCCGTGTATCACCGCGCCACCCCCGGCCGTACGCTCTCCCCGTGTGCCAGCCGGTGCACGGCCACCCCGGGAGCGCGCGCGGCGGCAAGACGGACGAACTCCTCACCGGGGGCATGGAATTCATGGGGGCGCACGGCGTCCATCCCGATCGGCCAGTACGTGCCGTAGTGCACGGGAACCGCGCTCCGGGGCGCGAGCAGCGCAAGCGCCTCCGCCGCGCGCCCCGCGTCCAGATGGCCCTCGCCGAGATACGGCCCCCAGCCGCCGACCGGCAACAGCGCCACGTCGACCGGCCCGACCTCATCGGCCATCTCCCGGAACAACCCGGTGTCCCCGGCGAAGTACGTCCGCGCGTCGCCCTCGACGACGAAGCCGAGCGCCGGCGAACGGTGCGGTCCGAGCGGCAGCCGCCGCCCGTCGTGCCGGGCGGGCACGGCACGGACGACCAGGTCACCGACGTTCAACCGGTCCCCGGCCGCCACCTCGCACAGGCGCAGATGCGCCAGCCTGCGCAGCCCCGGCACCTGGCGTGACGCGCCCTTCGGCAGCACCACCCGTGTCCCCGGGGCGAGTCGGGCCAGCGAGGGAACGTGCAGATGGTCGGCGTGCAGATGCGACACCAGCGCGACGTCCGCGACGGCGGCCTCCGCCGGGGGAGGCGCACCCCGGCGCCTTCTCAGATGCGCTAGCCGGCGCGCGAACAGGGGGTCGGTGAGCACTCTCGTGCCCGAGTCCTCCACGGTGCAGGTCGCATGGCCCCACCAGGTGATCTCCACCGGCACTCCGTTCGCCTCCTTCGCGCTACTCCCCCGAGCCTACGGGCTGGAGTAGGGTCTGCGGCCTGGGCCTGTCCGGCGGATCATGCCGTCCACAGGCGTGCCGGACCCCGCGTCCGCGGCTCGTTCCGGCGGAGGGGCTCCGGGACCCGGAGGTGAGGGGGACACCATGGGAGACGAGGCAGACGTCGGCGGCGCATCCGGCGTGGCGTGCCAGGACACGGTGCGCGGGTGCGGCGGAGCGGCGGGACGCGGCACCGTGGTGCGCGTCGCGGCCATCGCGAGCCTGACGCCGCTGGAGGAGCTCGAGGCGGACCCCTTCCTGGTGGACTCCCGCAGCCAGCACGCCATGTGCGCCCGCTGGGCCGCCGAGCGCGGCTATGTGGTGACGCGCGAGCTGCTCGTGCGCGCACTGCGTCCCGACCACTGCGCCCTGTGGGCCGATGTCGACGCCGGCCTCGTCGACCTCTTCGTCGCCCCCAGCCGCCGTGTCCTCGAACGTGCCCTCGCCTCCGTCGAGGACTTCACCGCCGAGTGTGCCCGGCGCGGCATCCGCATCGAGACCGTGGGCCGCGCCGAACCCGCCTACGACTCCCAGATGAAGGCCCGGGTCCACCGCCGTCTGTCCATGCCGACGGCGGGCTACGACGGCCGCTGAGCGGCGGCGTGCCCTGCCCCCGTGCCACCCCTGAACGCCACCCCGGCGCCCCCACCCGGTATGACAGTCTGGGCCCACGAACAGGACGTGAGGTGACCGGACGTGGGCGGTGCACGCTGGCGGAGAGTGCTGAGCGGCGTCGGGCGCATGCTCTCCGTATGGGCGGTGTCCACCCTGACCATGCTCGTGCTCGCGGGTGCGCTCCCCGACTTCCGGCTGCAGGCCGAGTCCGGTGAGAGCGCCACGCAGATCGCCGTCACCGCGGCCTTCGGCGCCGGCGCGTTCGGCCTGCTCTCCGCCCTCGTGTGGCCGCTGCTCGTGCGGGCGCTGCTGCTGGTGCCGGCGCTCGTGCTCGGCCTGCTCGTCTTCTTCCTCAACGGCTCGCTGCTGCTGCTCGCCCTGCGGATCAACCCCTCCGGCCAGGGGGAGGCCGCACCGGAGACCGCCGTGGTGGTCGCCGCCGTGATGTCCGCCGTGGCCTCCGCCACCGGCGGCGCCCTCGCCGTACGGGACGACGACGCCTACCGGCGCCGTCTGTACCGGCTGGCCGACCGGCGCCGCCGGAACGCCGACGGCGGCCGGGGCCCGGCCGGACCCGGCACCGTCTTCCTCCAGCTCGACGGTGTCGGCCACGACGTGCTGGAGGCGGCCGTGGAGAAGGGCCTGATGCCGACCGTCGCCGCCTGGCTCGGCCACCCGGCCGACGGCACCGTCCGCCCCCGTCCCACCCACCGGCTCACCCCCTGGCGCACCGACTGGTCCAGCCAGACCGGCGCCAGCCAGCTCGGCATCCTGCACGGCACCAACCACGACGTGCCGGCCTTCCGCTGGTACGAGAAGGACACCCGGGAGGTGATGGTCTGCAACCGGCCCTCGGGCGCCGCCGAACTCCAGCGCCGGGCCATCGACCGCACCGGCGACGGCGGTCTGCTCACCGTCGACGGCGCGAGCCGGGGCAACCTCTTCAGCGGTGGCGCGGAGCAGCTCGCGCTGGTCCTGTCGATCGCCGCCCGCCGGGGCCGGCGCACCCGTTCCCGGGCCGGGTACTTCGCCTACTTCTCCGACCCGGCCAACGCCGTCCGCACCGCCATGTCCTTCGTCGCCGACGTCCTGCGGGAGATCGGCCAGTCCACCCGTGCCCGGTTCGCGCGGCAGCGGCCCCGCGTCAAGCGCGGCGGCCTCTACCCGTTCATCCGCGCCTTCGCCACCGTCGTCGAGCGCGATGTCGTCGTCGCCGCGGTGATCGGGGACATGTTCGCGGGCCGCGCGGCGATCTACGCGGACCTCGTGGCCTACGACGAGGTCGCCCACCACTCGGGCCCGCACAGCCGCGACGCCGCCCAGGTCCTCGAACGCCTCGACCGTTCCCTCGCGCTGATCGCCCAGGTCGCCGGACACGCCCCGCGCGCCTACCGGATCGTCCTCCTCTCCGACCACGGCCAGAGTCCCGGCGAGACCTTCCTCGGCCGCTACGGCCTCACCCTCGGCAACCTGGTCCGCGCCGGCTGCGGCCTGCCCGTACCGCGCCGGGCCCGGCGCACCCACAGCGGCGCCGAGGCGCGCACAGCCGTCCGGGCCGCGCTGCGCATCCCCGTCGAGGAACGGGCGGAGGAGCACCGGACGACGCGCCGCTCCGAGCCGGTCGTCCTCGCCTCCGGCAACCTCGGCCTCGTCTCCTTCCCGGACGTCCCGCACCGGATGAGCCGTGAGGAGATCGACGCCCGCCATCCCGCCCTGCTCTCCACCCTCGCCAACCATCCCGGCATCGGCTTCGTCCTCGTCCGCAGCGAGGAGCACGGCGGTGTCGTGCTCGGCGCCCACGGCGCGGAGATCCCGATCGGCGACCTGGGCGACGAACACCCCGGCCCGCTCGCGGACTTCGGCCCCGGTGCAGCCGACGCCGTCCGCCGCACCCACGGTTTCCCGCGCGCCGCCGACATCATGGTCAACTCCTGGTACGACCCCGCCGAGGGCGAGGTCCTCGCCTTCGAGGAACAGATCGGCTCCCACGGCGGCCTCGGCGGCTGCCAGTCCCGCCCCTTCCTCATGTCCCCCCTCGCCCTCTCCGAACCGGCGGGCAAGGACGAGGACCTGGTCGGCGCCGAACACATCCACCGGGTGCTCAGGCGATGGCTGCGGGAGGCGAACGGCCCCCAGGTCCCGCTGGCCGAGGCCGACACCGAGGCCGACGCGCCCGCGCGGAACCGCGCGACGGGCCACGACGGCCCCGCACCCGTCAAGGAGCAGAACCCGGCGGACGCCTAGGGCCCGGCCGTCGTTCACCGCGCTGGGGGCCGGTGTTCAGGGTGAGATGAGGCCCGGACCGCCCGGAGTGTGATCGGATGGGGGCACGGAACCCGGCAACGGGACCTCATCGAAAGGACTCATCGTGGCAACCACGCGCACCGCACACACGGTCTGGGAAGGCGAGCTCCTCAAGGGCACCGGCACCGTCACCTTCGACTCCTCCGGCATCGGTTCGCAGCCGGTGTCGTGGCCGTCGCGCGCGGAGCAGGCGAACGGCAAGACCAGCCCCGAGGAACTGATCGCGGCCGCCCACTCCAGCTGCTTCTCCATGGCGCTCTCGCACGGCCTGACCGGCGCGGGCACCCCGCCCACCCGTCTGGAGACGAAGGCCGACGTGACCTTCCAGCCCGGTGAGGGCATCACCGGCATCCACCTCACCGTCCGCGGCGAGGTCCCCGGCCTGGACGCGGCCGGCTTCCAGGAGGCGGCCGAGGGCGCAAAGAAGAACTGCCCGGTCAGCCAGGCCCTCACCGGCACGACGATCACGCTGACGGCCGAACTGGCCTGACGGCCTGCTTCGCGCGCCCCGTCGACGCCCCGTTGACAAGAACCCGCTCAAGTTTTGTGCTGGTGCCGAGAACACCGGGCGGAACCTTGCGGGAAGGGGACGGCGATGGGGCGTGCGGTCGGGGTCGATCTCGGTACCACGAACTCGGTGGTGGCCGTGCTGGAGGGCGGCGAGGCGACGGTCGTCGCCAACGCGGAGGGGCAGCGGACCACACCGTCGGTGGTGGCGTTCGCCAAGAACGGCGAGGTCCTGGTGGGCGAGGTCGCCAAACGCCAGGCGGTGACGAACGTGGAGCGCACCGCACGCTCCGTCAAGCGCTACATGGGCGACGGGAGTTGGCGCTTTCCCGGCCAGGGTTCGGTGGACGGTACCCGCTACCGGGCCCAGGAACTGTCGGCGCGCGTCCTGCAGAAGCTGAAGCGGGACGCCGAGTCGTACCTAGGGGAGGACGTCACCGACGCCGTCATCACCGTGCCCGCGTACTTCGACGACGCCCAGCGGCAGGCGACGAAGGAGGCGGGCGAGATCGCGGGCCTGAACGTCCTGCGGATCATCAACGAGCCCACGGCCGCGGCCCTCGCCTACGGTCTGGACCGGGGCGAGGAGCAGACCGTCCTCGTCTTCGACCTCGGCGGCGGCACCTTCGACGTCTCCCTCCTGGAGATCGGCGACGGGGTCATCGAGGTGAAGGCCACCAACGGCGACACACGCCTCGGGGGCGACGACTGGGACCAGCGGGTCGTCGAGTACCTCGTCAAACGGTTCCAGGGGCAGCACGGCGTCGACCTCGGCAGGGACAAGATGGCGCTCCAACGGCTGCGCGAGGGCGCCGAGAAGGCCAAGATCGAGCTGTCCAGCTCCTCCGAGACGTCCGTCAACCTGCCGTACATCACCGCCTCCGCCGACGGACCGCTGCACCTGGAGGAGAAGCTGACGCGCGCTCAGTTCCAGGAACTGACCGCCGATCTGCTCGACCGCTGCCGCACCCCCTTCCACCAGGCCGTCACGGACGCGGGCGTGAAACTCGCCGCCATCGACCGGGTCGTCCTCGTCGGCGGCTCGACCCGGATGCCCGCGGTGAGCGACCTGGTGCGGGAACTCACCGGCAAGGACCCGCACAAGGGCGTGAACCCCGACGAGGTGGTGGCGGTGGGCGCCGCGCTCCAGGCGGGTGTCATCAGGGGCGACGTGAAGGACGTGCTGCTGCTCGACGTCACCCCGCTGTCCCTGGGCATCGAGACCAAGGGCGGCATCATGACCAAGCTGATCGAGCGCAACACGACGATCCCGACCCGCCGTTCGGAGATCTTCACGACGGCGGCCGACAACCAGCCCTCGGTCGGCATCCAGGTCTACCAGGGCGAGCGGGAGATCGCCGCGTACAACAAGAAGCTGGGCGTCTTCGACCTCACCGGTCTGCCGCCCGCGCCCCGGGGAGTCCCCCAGATCGAGGTGGCCTTCGACATCGACGCGAACGGCATCATGCACGTGTCGGCGAAGGACCTGGCGACGGGCCGCGAACAGAAGATGACGGTGACCGGCGGCTCCGCCCTCCCCAAGGACGACATCGACCGCATGATGCGGGAGGCCGAGCAGTACGCCGACGACGACCGTAGGCGCCGCGAGGCCGCCGAGACCCGCAACCACGCCGAGCAACTCGTCCACCAGACGGAGAAGTTCCTCCGGGAGAACACCGAGCGGGTCCCCGCCGACAGCCGCACCGAGGTCGAGTCCGCCGTCGCCGACCTGAAGCGCCTGCTGGAGACCCCCGAGGACACCGCGGCCCTGCGCGCAGCCACCGAGCACCTGGCGACCGTCAGCCAGCGCATGGGCCAG
Source organism: Streptomyces sp. NPDC057438 (assembly GCF_042802995.1). Classification (NCBI taxonomy): domain Bacteria; kingdom Bacillati; phylum Actinomycetota; class Actinomycetes; order Kitasatosporales; family Streptomycetaceae; genus Streptomyces; species Streptomyces sp. NPDC057438. Next base: position 55,845 of record NZ_JBHVDD010000050.1, on the reverse strand, counting down.
GCCATGTACGCGGCGGCCGCGGCCTCCGCCGCCCCGGCCTCCGACGGACCGCCGCCCGGCCCCGCCGAGGAGGAGGGTGTCGTCGACGCGGAGATCGTGGACGACGAGAAGGGACCGAAGGAGGGACCGAAGGGGGGAGCGGCGTAGGGGGAGCCGCGGGAGCCGGCCGCCGGCCGGGCTCAGTACCGGTCGCGGTAGTGCCTGAGCAGGGTCCTCGTCCGCTCGGCGGACGCCGCGTGGGCGGCCATGTGGTCGAGGACCTCCAGGTGCAGCGCCACCTCGGTGCGGGAGTCGAGGTAGAGGGCGCCGGTGAGGTACTCGGTGTACACCATGTCGGGGAGTTCCGGTTCGGCGAAGCGGAACAGCGAGAAGGGGGCGTAGGTACCCGGGTGGGGACCGTCGGCGAACTCGCAGACCTGAAGGATGACGTGATCCTTCTCGGTGATCTCCAGCAGCCGGTCGATCTGGTCGCGCATCACCTGGGAACGGTTGCTCACCGGACGACTGAGGGCCGTCTCGTCCATGATCACCCACAGGTGCGGCGGCGTCTCCTGGGTGAGGAGCTTCTGTCTCGCCATCCGCAGCGACACATGGCGTTCGATCGTCTCGGGACCGGTCCGGCCGACGGTCCCGGCCTCCAGCACGGCGCGCGCGTACTCCTCGGTCTGCAGCAATCCCGGCACGAAGTGCGGCTCGTACTGCCGGATCAGGTGCGCCGCGCCCTCCAGGCTGACGTACACGCTGAACCAGTCGGGCAGCACGTCGTGGAACCGCTGCCACCACCCCGGCTTGTTCGCCTCCTCGGCCAGCGCCACGAACGCCGCGGCGTCGTCCTCGCCGACGCCGTACGTCGACAGCAGGACCTGGACGTACGGGATCTTGAGCGCGACGTCGGCCGTCTCCATGCGCCGTACCGTCGCCGGGGCGACGTGGAGGGCCCGCGCCGCCTCCTCGCGTCTGAGTCCGGCCGTCTCCCGCAGTTCCTGCAGACGCCTGCCGAGCACCACCTGGCCCACGGTCGGGGCGGGCCGCCGCTCACTCACGCCACGCCTCCCCACGGGCCGAGGTACCCGACCAGTCTGTCATGTTCCGGAGGGCATCTCACCAAGGCGGCCGGAAGGGCCTCCTCGTGTTCCGGATGCCGGACGGGCCGGCACGCCGTCGTCGTGGCGGCTCAGGGCATCAGCGAGTGCAGGTACCTCACCGTCGCCGGGTCGGCCGGGAGGAAGGTCTCGATGGCCAGCTCCGCCACGGTCACGTCCATGGGCGTGTTGAACGTGGACACCGAGGAGATGAAGGACAGCACCCGGCCCTCGTGCTCGATCCGCATCGGCAACGCGAAGTAGGCGACGGGTCCCGCACCGGGCTCCTCGCCGGGTTCGTCGTCGGGAGTGCCCGGTGGCAGCGGGTACGCCGCCACCTCCTCGTAGAGCGCGCGCAGCGGCTCCGAGCGGCGCAGGGCGAGCTGCCGGCCCATCTGCTCCAGCAGATGCCCGCGCCAGGCGCGCAGGTTCCGGATGCGCGGCGCCATGCCCTGCGGGTGCAGGGTCAGCCGCATCGCGTTGAGCGGCGGCGCGAGCAGCGACCCGGGGACACCGTCGAGCAGCATCAGGACGCCCCGGTTGGCGGCCAGCACCTCGTACGTCGCGTTCATCACCAGCGCCGGATACGGCTCGTAGCCCTGGATCAGCCGTTCCATGCCCTCGCGCAGGGCGGCCATCGACGGGTCGTCCAGCGGGGTCTCCGGGTAGTGCGGGGCGTAACCGGCCGCGAGGAGCAGGGCGTTGCGCTCGCGCACGGGCACGTCCAGGTGCTCGGCCAGTCGCAGCACCATCTCCTCGCTCGGCCGGGACCGGCCCGTCTCGACGAAGCTGATGTGCCGCGCCGACGAACCGGCCCGCAGCGCCAACTCCAGCTGACTGACCCGGCGTTGCTCCCGCCAGGCCCGCAGCAGCGGGCCCACGCCCGGATCGGGGAGGGCGGTCGGCCGGCCCGGGGCACCGGTCGGGGCAGTGATCGGGACAGTGGTCATACGGAAAACGTAACCGAGGAGGTGGAGGCAGGCCCGTGCTCCTCCGCCGGATGCAGGGCGCAGACGGCCTCGAACACCGTTCGCACGGCCGGATGTGTACGCCTCCGGCCGTCGGGCGGCCGCCTGACCTGGGAACCGGCCGCGGGGCTGTGGCACGCTGAAAGGGACCGCGCATCACGGAGGGGCGTCTGGGAAGGAGTGGGTCATGTCTGTCGCACCCCTGTCGCCGGAGGAGATCGAGGACCGGCTGGCGGAACTGCCCGGCTGGTCGCTGGCCGGGGACCGGCTCGCGCGCACCTACCGCCTCGGCTCGCACTTCGCGGCCACCGCGCTGGTCGTGCACATCGCCCAGACGCAGGAGGAGCTGAACCACCACTCCGACCTCACCCTCGGTTACGACACCGTCTCGCTGACCCTCAGCACGCACAGCGCGGGCGGCGCCGTCACCGAGAAGGACTTCGAGCTGGCCCGCAGGGTGGAGGCGCTCGCGCCCGGCCACGGGGCGGGCTGAGGCGGGTGCTGGACTACGACAAGGAGGCCGGCGACTACGACGCCCTGCGCGGCGGCGAGCCCCGCGCCGAGGCCGCCGCGCGCGCCGTCCTGGGCCTCGTCCCCGAGGGAGCCCGCCGGATGCTCGACATCGCCTGCGGCACCGGGATCGTGACCCGGCGGCTCGCGGCGGCGCGGGACGGGATGCGGGTCACCGGCCTCGACCTCACCCACGCCATGGCGAGCCGCGCCGCCGTCCGGCTGCCCGGTTCCGTCGTGATCGGTGACGGTCGCCGGCTCCCCTTCCGCGACGGGGAGTTCGACGCCGTGTCCAGCGTCTGGCTGCTGCATCTGCTGGGCGGTCCCGAGGACGTACGGGCCGTGGTCGGCGAGTGCGCCCGGGTGCTGCGCCCCGGTGGTGTCTACGTCACCACCGTCGACAAGGCCGCCTCCCACAACGTGGGCAGCGACATCGACGCCGTGCTCGCGCCGCGCCCCCGGGCCCCGGCCATGGATCCCGCGGCGGCCGTCGAGGAGTACGCCTCCGAACACGGGCTGCGGGTCGCCGGGCACGCCCGGTTTCCGGGCCGGGGCCAGGGCCGCAGCCCCCGCCGTACCGTCGCGGACCTGCGGCGCGGCTGGTTCGTGACCCTCCCGCCCGGCGAACCGCTCGCCGACGCCTACGCGGTACGGCTCGCCTCCCTCCCCGACCAGGACCGCCCGCGCCCGGACCCGGAGTTCAGCCTCAGGGCGTTCCGCAAGTCCGCCTGAGCCGCCGAGACCACGGCCGAACTGGCCGAACTGGCCGAGCCGACGGTCCACGCCCCGTAGCGCCGGTCCGGGGGCCGGCCCCGCCCCCGGACCCGGGCGGGCCGTGCCGGGCCGCTCAGCCCAGCGTCAGCGACGCCTGGACGGGCAGATGGTCGCTGGGGAACTGGCCGTTCGACGCGAAGGTGTTGATGGCCGCCCGGTGTGCCGTGACGCCCGGGGTGGTCAGGATCCAGTCGATACGGTCGCCGCCCGGGGTCAGCGGGCGGTAGCCGTGGAACGTGGCGTACAGGTCGGTGCGCTCGGCCGCCGAGTCCCAGGTGTCCACGAGCCCGGCGCCCAGCATCGTGTCGTAGACCGGGTTGCGGTGGGCCGCCACGTTGAAGTCCCCGGTGACGACGAGGGGGAGCGACCGGTCGAGCCCGGCGATACGCCGGACGATCAGGGCGGCGGCGCGGTCGCGGGCGTACTGGCTGAGGTTGTCGAGATGGGTGTTGAGGACGTAGAACTCCCGGTCGCCGTCCTGGAGATCGCGGAACCTGACCCAGGTGACCATCCGGATGGAGCCGCCGCCCCAGGTGTTCGAGCCGGGCACCTCCGGGGTGTCGGAGAGCCAGAAGTGCCGGTACTCCACGGGGGCGAGCCGGCGGGTGTCGTAGAAGACCGCCATGAACTCGTCGCGGTTGCCGCCCGCGCGTCCGGTGCCGATCCAGCGGTGGTTCCCGCCGAGGTCGGTCTCGATGTCGAGCAGTTGCTGGTGGAGGCCCTCCTGGGTGCCGATGACATGGGGTGCCTCCTGTCGCAGCAGGGCCCGCGTCACGGGTCTGCGAACGGCCCAGCTGTGGGGCCGGACGGTGTTCGCGTACCGCAGATTGAAGGACATGGTGGAGAGCGGGGGCACGGCGGCCTCCTCTTCCGCCGCCGCGGCGGCCGGTGCGCTGGTCAGTCCGGAGGTGCGGGACAACGGCAACAGTACCGCCGCGGCGAGGGCGGTCTTGAGGCCCAGTCGGCGCGTGACGCGGCTGTGGTTCGGCACAGGGGCTCCTTCTGTGAAGGTCTCCGGGCGAGCCGTGCGTACACACTCTGGGATGCCCCACCGTGCCCGTCATGAACATGTAGAGAGAGAAGGGGTGCGGGGTTCGACAGGGCGGCTGCACAGGGTTCGAAGAGGGCGCGCGCCCGACCCGGACGCGCGCCCTCTTTCTCGTCCTGCCCGGGTGTCAGGTCACCGCGCAGGACTGGTCACCGAGCTTGAACACGGTCGGTCTGCCGTTCGTCCCCGACCAGCTCCCGGTGAAGCCGAAGCTCACCGACGAACCGGCCGCCACATTGCCGTTCCCGGCGATGTTCTTCGCCGTGACCGCCGACCCCGACTGTGTGTGGTCGGCGTTCCACAGCTGGGAGACGGTCTGGCCGTTCGGGAAGGTCCAGCCGAGGGACCAGCCGGTCCACGCGCTCGTCCCCGTGTTGGCGAGCCGCACGTCCGCCTGGAAGCCACCCGGCCACTCGCCCGTGACCTTGTACGTCACCGCGCAGGCCCCCGTCGGCCCCGGACCGGGGTCCGTGCCCCCGCCCCCGCCGCCCGTGTCGGAGGAGTCGCCGTAGACGATCCCGCGCCCGTTCGTGGAGACATAGACCCGCCCGTACACCCGCGGGTCACCCGTGATCGCCGCCCCCGTCCAGCCCCACTGGTGGGCGTCGTCGTTGATCCGGGTCCAGGTCGCGCCCTTGTCCGTCGAGCGGAAGATGCCGCGCACCCCGCCGATCTTCGCGCTGGTGTACAGCGTCTGGTACGACGCCCCCGAGGCCGCCTTGCCGAAGCCGATCGTGTCGGCCTGCTCGACGCCGGCGAGCTTGGTGAAGGTGGCGCCCGCGTCCGTGGAGTGCCACAGACCGTACGCGCCGTCCGCGGCCCCGCCCGCCAGCCACACGTCACCCTTCACCCCGGGCAGCGCCTTGAAGCGCACGCTGTCGCCGCTCGGCAGACCGGTCGCGTTCGAGGCGGTGAAGGTGGCCCCGCCGTCCGAACTGACGTAGAACTTGCCCGACTTGAAGCCGTAGAAGGTCTTCGGGTCCACCCGGTCGGACTCGACGACCGCGTCGGCCGGGATGCCGCTCGACGCCGACCACGAGGTACCGAATCCGGCCGTGTGGCGCACGCCCGTGCCCGCCGGGCTCCACACGAACCGGCTGCCGTCCGAGGCCGCCGCGACCGTGCCGCCGCCGCTCACGCCCGACGGGTCCGTACCGGCGAACCAGTTGGCCCCGTTGTCCGTGGAGAAGGCGATGTGAGGGCCGGAGTCCAGGTTGCCGACCCGCACGGCCGTGTTCGGGTCGGCCTCGGCGAAGTCCAGACTGGTCGTCGTCGTGAAGTTCGGCTGGGTGAACATCATCGACGGGACCTTCGTCAGGTCCGTGTGCCGGAAGCCGCCGACGTCACCGAGCGCGCTGAGCAGCGGGGCACCGGACGGCGGCGAGGCCAGGTCGTTGACCGCCGTCTCCTCCAGGCCCCGCACCATCGGTTTGATGGCGAACTGGCCGCCGCTGTCCCAGTTCCCCAGGTTCTCCGTGCCGTAGATCGTGGCGCCCGTCCCGTACATCATCCGGTTCGAGTCGAACGGGTCGATCTCCAGCGCCTCGGTCATCCAGCCGAGCTTGGGGGTCTGCTCCGGCGGTGCGGGGCTGGCGCCCCAGGTCAGCCAGGGGGAGGACGAGACGTCCATGGTGAAGCGGTTGGAGCGGTTCGGATAGGAGGTGTAGTCCCACGCCCGCGTCCAGGTCGCGCCGCTGTCCGTCGAGCGGAAGATCTGGGTGTCCGGCCACCAGGAGCTGTAGGCCGTCGCCATGACCGTGCCCGGATCCTGCCGGTCGACGCTCAGCCCGCTGAAGCCGTAGTGGGTGTCGGCCTCGGCCACCGGGCTGATGTTCGTCCAGGTGCCCGTCGCGGTGGCGTACCGCCACAGCTGGCCCTTGCCCCCGTCGTAGGGCCCGCCCTTGTCGCTGTACGACAGGTACAGGTAACCCTTCGTCGCGTCCAGGACGCCCTTGTGGGCCAGGTATCCGGTCGGCTGTCCGGCCACGCGCGACCAGGTCGCGCCCGCGTCGGTGGACCGGTACACCGCGTTGTCCTTGTCGGCGACCCCGACGTAGATGGTCTTCGTCGCGTTGCCGGAGGTCCCCGTGGTCTCGTCGAAGGTGACCCAGACGATGCCCTGGTTGTCGCTGTTGTACCCGCTCGTGTCGGAGGGATCGGCCACGTAGTTGCCGACGTTGGGGAAGTTCGTCACCTGCGACCAGGTGGCCCCCGAGTCCGTCGAGCGCCACAGGCCCTTGCCGCTGGGCGCCCCCAGGTACAGCACGCTGTTCTTGTTCGGGTCGACGGCCAGCCGCTCGCCCATGCCCCGGCCCGGCATGTTCCCGCCCAGCTTGAACGGCAGATCGGCCTTCCGCCAGCTGGCCCCCCGGTCCGACGACCGCAGGACCGCCCCGTTCCCCGGGTCCCAGCTGTTGGTGTACGTCCCGGCCGCCACGTACACCTTGTTCGGGTCGACGGAGTCGGAGGCGAGGCTCACGACCCCCGTGTGCCCCCAGTCGTCCCAGCCGACGGAGTCCAGCAGCGGGGTCCAGGTCTTCGACGACTCCACCCAGCGGTAGGCCCCGCCGATGTCGGTGCGCGCGTAAGCGAGGTTCTTCTCCTTGCGGTTGAACACGATGCCGGGGACGAAGCCGCCGCCGTCGATCCGGGCGTTCTTCCAGGTGTAGGTGTCGGCGGCGACGGAGACCGGCTTCTCGGCCTTTCCTGCGGCCAACGCGGGTGGGGATCCGGCGAGAAGGCCGGCCGCGAGGGCCAGGACGGTGGTGAGGACGCGGGTTCTTCGCAAGGGGGATCCTCTCCTGACGAGTGGGGGGAAATCTCAGAAAAGGGCACACGGACCCCGCGCCCGTGAGGGGCGCGGGGCCGTGCGCGGTGCGCGGCTGTCTACTCCAGGAGTTCCGCGTACGAACCCATGGCCAAAGCGATGTCCGCCTGGGCCCAGAACCGGTGGTAGGTGAACGAGGGCGCGGCGCCACCGGCCAGGTACGCCTCGATCTTCGACCAGGCCGGATCGTCCTCGTAGAACGACCGGATCGACTCGAACGTCGACGACGAGTTGATCGTGTCGCCGTTCGGCATGGTCCCGGTCCACCCGCTCGGCACGTACACCCGGTCGTCGAACCGGTTGTAGTCGGCCCGTGTCTCGGGGACGGCGATCCCGAGCCCGTCCCGGTGGTGGTCCCACATCCCGTCCAGCAGCGCCTTCGCGACCCGGGCCGCGTCCGCGTCACCGGAGCGGTCGGCGTAGTACGTCAGGGTCTTGGCGTACGCGGCCGCCACGCCCACGTCGTCGGTGTAGTCGGCGACGGTGACGTGCAGTCCCGCGTTGGCGCCGGGACTCGACGCGTTCCAGGTGTCGGGCGCGCCGGACCACTGGAGGGTCGACGGAATCCGGTAGGTCCCGTCCGGGTTGACCGTCGTCTTCGACAGCGCCCAGTCCACCCACTTGTCCAGCACGGTCTTCGCCGCCGCGTTGCCCGTCTGCTGGTAGTACTCGGCGACGCGCTCCATGGACCACGCCTGGAAGCCGAACCACTGGTTGGACGGCGGGTCGTGGTACACGGGCTTCTCGTCGTAGAACATGCCGTAGAAGGTCGGCGTCCCGGCCGGGGGAGTGGCGTACCGCCCCGCCCAGCTGTTGGTGGCGCCGCCCGCGATGCCGCCCTCGTCGGACTGCAGCCAGCGGTAGAACTCGATCTGCCGGTCGAGGGACTTGGCCCAGTCCGCCTGCCCGGTCGCCGACTTCGGCTTCAGCGGGGCGTAGTTGGCCAGGGCGTACGCGGCCAGCGGGTTCTGGTAGCCGCCGTGCGTGTGGCTGGAGCCGATGCGCCAGGACCAGCCGGCGCTGGTGTCGGTGGCGCCGCCCCACGCGTAGTACCAGGAGAGCAGATAGAAGGAGGAGTCCTTGCCGGTGCCCGCGGGGCAACTGGTCGGACCCACACAGTTCCCGACCTTCTTGAAGTACTTGTCGTACATCCCGTAGCGCAGGTAGTCACCCATCTTCGCGGCCTTGCCGATGGTCGCGGAGACGTCGCCGCCCTTGCCCTGCTCCTTGGCCCACTTGTCCGCCCAGTACGCGGCCTGCACGGCCCGCGCGTCGGCGTCCGGGGCGTTGGTGAACTTCCACTGCTTGGAGTAGGAGGTGTCACGGGTGAACAGGTCCAGGTAGCCGTTCCTGCCGCCGTACTTGAACTGGTCGCAGGTGGGCTGAGGCACGGTCTCCCACACGGACTCCTGCGGCCCGCGCTGGAAGGTGTTGATGTACGAAGGACCGGTGTCCGCCGGACCCGCCTCGCACTTGCCGGGCGAGTTGCCGTAGCCGTAGACGTTGTCGACGTCCTGCAGCCAGTGCATGCCGTACACGTCGTCCGTGCCGTAGGCGCTCTTGAGCTCGGCGGCGATGGGGTCCGAACCGACCGAGACGTTGGCGTTGAGCTGCGCCGGATACTCGTTGGGGGTGTCGTGTTCAGGCGCGTAGGTCGCCGGCTTGGAGGCGTTGTAGAAGGAGTTGGTGGGCTGGTCCTGCTTGGTCGGGATCATGTACTTCTCCATGATCTCCCAGGCGCCGTTGAACTTGGACCAGTCGCCCGTCACCTTGCCGTACATGGCCTGCAGCCACAGGAGGTAGCTGTACGCCTCCGAGGTCGTCTCATGGCCGTGGTCCGGCGCCTCGACGATCAGGGTCTCCACCGAGTGGTACGGGATGCCCTCGGGGGAGAAGTAGCCGTTCGCCGGGTTGGTGATCTTGCCGTACATCTCCAGGAAGCGTTCGTCGTAGGTGCTCGACGCGGCCAGCTGGGTGACGGTCACCGAGGCCTTGGCGTGGCCGGTGGCCGTCGAGTCGAAGACCGCCGAGCCGGTGCCGGAGGCGTTCGCTCCGATGGTCACCTTCTGCGCGGTGTTCCAGTTCGACGGCGTGAAGGTCAGCGATCCGCCGCCCGTCACGGAGAGCCCGGTGTTGCCGGACGCCCGCGCGGTCGTGACCGTCACGTTGCCGGACGGCTGTGTCGAGAGCTTCACGTCGTACGTGCCCGACTGGCCCTGACGGACACCCAGTTGGGACGGCGAGACCACCACGGCGGGACCCGAGGCGACCGTGATGCCGACCGGCGTGGAGCTCGCGGACGCGCCCAGGCTGTCGTACGCCTTGGCCACCAGCGAGTGACCGCCCACGCCCAGCCCGGTGGCCGAGTGGGTGTACGGCGCGGTCGTGTCCGTGCCCAGCAGCGTGGTGTCGTCGTAGAACTCGACCTTGGTGATGGTCGCGCTGTCCGCGGCGGCCGCGGTGGCCGCCATCGGCACGGCGGTGCCCTGGGAGTACACCGCGCCCGGCGCCGGGCTGGTCAGCACCGTGATCGGCGGCTGGTGCGCGCCCACACAGGTGGTGCCGTTGACCGCGAAGCCGGTCGGCGCCGCGTTCGCGCCGCTGTACGTGAACTGGGCACCGGTGCTCACGGCGGCCCCGACGGCGATCGTGCCGTTCCAGGACGCGTTCTTCGCCGTCACCGACTTGCCGGACTGCGACCAGGTGCCGCTCCAGCCGTTGCTGAGCGTCTGGTTGCCGGCGTAGGCGTAGGTCAGGGTCCAGCCGTTGATGGCCTCGGTACCCCGGTTGGTGATCGTCAGCTCGGCGGTGAATCCCGAGCCCCAGTCGTTGGTCTTGTAGTCGACGTTGCAGGCGACCGCGGCCGCGCTGGCCGAGGTCGAGCCGGTGGCGAGCATCGTCAGGGGGAGGGCGAAGGCCGCGACCACGGCCGTCCACAGGCGCCGAGAGGCACGGCGTCTCCGTCTGGGGTGCATGCGCTGGTTCCTTCCGTGCGGCTCTGGCGCGAAGGTGGGGGCGGAGCGGCAACAACAAGCCTTGAACCAGTGGGAGCGCTCCCATATTGAGGAGGAGGGCGCAAGGGGTCAAGGCGTTTGAAGAGTCGAAAAGATTCGATCAGGGGAGGAAAGATTCATCCGTCGCAATAACGCAAGACCTCTGTCTTTTACCGTGACTTGGCGCTACCTTCACCAGCACCAGTGGGAGCGGTTCCACCAGTCGACGCGTTCGTCCCAGACGCGTCCGAGCTGCGAGGGACGCTCGAAGAACACCCCCAGTGTTCAGGTCTTTTACTCGCCTCGGCGACAGCGCGACGACTCCTCCTCGTACACCCCACTACGGAAGAGGAAACCCGCACTCATGAGCCGTACCAGAACAGCACTTCTGGCTGCGTTGGCGCTGGTCGCCGGTGCCGCCGGGACCTCCATGGCCGCGGTGCCGGACGACTCCGGCGTCCAGGCGGTTCCCTGCACGGTCGACTACAAGGTCCAGAACCAGTGGTCCACCGGATTCACCGCCGCCGTCACCATCACCAACAACGGTGCTGCGAAGTCCTCGTGGGCCGCGAAGTGGTCGTACGCCGGGAACCAGCAGGTCACCAACGGCTGGAACTCCCGGATCACCCAGAGCGGTTCGTCGGTGACCGCCGCCAACGAGACGTACAACGGCACGCTGGCCACCGGCGGTTCGGTCAGCTTCGGCTTCCAGGCCTCCTACAGCGGAAGCAACGCCCTGCCGGCGACCTTCACGCTCGACGGCGTCACCTGCAACGTCGACGACGGCGGTGGCGGCCCGGGCGAGCCGGGCCCCGGCACGCCGGGCAGCAGGGTGGACAACCCGTACTCCGGCGCCAAGGTGTACGTGAACCCGGAGTGGTCCGCGAACGCCGCCGCCGAACCGGGCGGCAGCCGGATCTCCAACCAGCCGACGGGCGTCTGGCTGGACCGCACCGCCGCCATCGCGGGTGCGGGCGGCAAGATGGGCCTGCGCGCCCACCTCGACGAGGCGCTGAAGCAGAAGGGCTCGGGCGAACTCGTCGTCCAGCTGGTGATCTACAACCTGCCCGGCCGTGACTGCTCGGCCCTCGCCTCCAACGGCGAGCTGGGCCCGACGGAGATCGACAAGTACAAGACGCAGTACATCGACCCGATCAAGGCGATCCTCGCCGACTCCAAGTACGCCGGCCTGCGGATCGTCACCACGATCGAGATCGACTCGCTGCCCAACCTCGTCACCAACGTCGGCAGCCGCCCGACGGCCGTGCCCCAGTGCGACGTGATGAAGGCCAACGGGAACTACGTCAAGGGTGTCGGGTACGCGCTCAACAAGCTGGGTGACGTCCCCAACGTCTACAACTACGTCGACGCCGGCCACCACGGCTGGCTCGGCTGGGACGACAACTTCGCCCCCTCCGCCGCCATCATGAAGGAGGCCGCGACCGCCGAGGGCGCCACGGTCAACGACGTCCACGGCTTCATCACCAACACGGCCAACTACAGCGCGCTGAAGGAGAACAACTTCACCATCAACGACACCGCGGGCGGCAAGTCGGTCCGTGAGTCGAAGTGGGTGGACTGGAACCGTTACGTCGACGAGCTGTCCTTCGCCCAGGCCTTCCGTGCCCAGGCGGTCACGGCGGGCTTCAACTCGAACATCGGCATGCTGATCGACACCTCCCGCAACGGCTGGGGCGGCGCCGCACGGCCCACCGGACCGGGGGCGACGACCACCGTCGACACGTACGTGGACGGCGGGCGCTACGACCGCCGCTTCAACACCGGCAACTGGTGCAACCAGGCCGGAGCCGGTCTCGGGGAACGTCCGAAGGCCGCCCCGGCGACGGGGATCGACGCCTACGTGTGGATGAAGCCGCCGGGTGAGTCCGACGGGTCCAGCTCCCTCATCCCGAACGACGAGGGCAAGGGCTTCGACCGCATGTGCGACCCGACGTACACGGGCAACCCGCGCAACAACCACAACATGTCCGGTGCCCTCGGGAACGCCCCGATCTCCGGGAAATGGTTCTCCGCCCAGTTCCAGCAGCTGATGCAGAACGCGTACCCCGCGCTCTGAGTCCGCTCCGCTGAGCCGGTCCGCCAGGGGCAGTCACACTTCCCCCACCCTCTGGCGGACCGGTGGCATGTCCGTGTGAGCCACGTCACGATGAGGGAGGTGGGCGGGAGCGATGAGTTCCGGGCGGCGCGGCGGTCTTCATCGCCGTAAGCCCGTGACAGTGACAGTGGCAGGAAAAGAGAACCCCATGCGCATCGTGATCTGCGAGTTCATGAGCCTGGACGGCGTCGTGCAGGCGCCCGGCGGTCCCGACGAGGACACCGAGGGCGGGTTCGCCCACGGCGGCTGGACGCACCCGTTCTTCGACCCGGAGGTCGTGGGCGGTGCCTGGGACGGCGCGCTGGGCCGGGCGGACGCGCTCCTCTTCGGCCGCCGCACCTGGCGGGCGATGGCCGGGGCGTGGCCGGACCGGGCGGGCGACCCCTTCGCCGACCGGATGAACTCCCTGCGCAAGTACGTCGTGTCCGCCACGCTCGCCGAATCCGAACTGACCTGGGAGAACACCACGCGGATCCCGGGCGCGGAGGCCGTCGCGCACCTCCGCAAACTCCGTGAGGCCGACGGCGGCGACCTGCTCGTCATGGGCAGCCCCACCCTCGCCCGCACCCTCCTCGCGGAGGGTCTCGCCGACGAACTGGTCCTGATCGTCATGCCGGTCGTCCTCGGCGGCGGAAAGACGATCTTCCCCGGCGACGGCGCCAAGCGCACCCTGGAACTGGTCTCCACGACCACCAGTGGTACGGGGGCGAACGTGTGCGTCTACCGGACGGCGGACCAGGACTGAGCCGGCGTTCCGTCGGCCGCGCGTCAGAGGTGTATCGACGCTGTATCGGCACAGCGGTTTTGCCGATATGGCAAGGGGAGTGGCCCTTCTCCGGCGCGTCGGAGCAAGCTGGCCGCACCCGGAAGAGAGGCACACCGCCATGGGACAGCACCACCACGGCCATCAACACCACAGCGGCCAGCACGGCCATCAACACCACAGCGGCCAGCACGGCCATCAACACCACAGTGGCCACAGTGGCCACAACGACGTCGACTGGGGCGAGCTGGCCGAGCATCTGGAGGAACAGGCCGAGCTGTTCGCGCCGCTGAACCGGCAGGCCGCCGCCTGGGTCGCCACCCGGCAGCCCGACCCGGGGCTGGTCGTCGACGTCGGCAGCGGGCCGGGGGTCGTGAGCTGTCTGCTGGCCGAGGTGTTCCCCGGTGCCAGGGTCGTCGCCCTGGACGGCTCCGGACCGCTGCTGGAGCGGGCCCGCGCCCGTGCCGAACGGCTCGGGCTCGCCGACCGGTTCGGCATCCTGGAGGCCGAACTGCCGGACGGGCTGGGCGACCTGGAGTACCCCGCCGACCTGCTGTGGGCGAGCCGCAGTCTGCACCACCTCGGCGACCAGCGCGCGGGCCTCGCCGCCTTCGCCGAACGCCTGGCCCCCGGTGGCACGTTGGCCGTCGTCGAGGGCGGGCTGCCCAGCCGGTTCCTGCCGCGTGACATCGGCATCGGCCGCCCCGGACTGCAGTCCCGGCTCGACGCCGCGGAGGACCGGTGGTTCGGCGAGATGCGGGCCGCGCTGCCCGGCAGCGTCGCGGAGCCCGAGGACTGGCCGGGGCTGCTGACCGCGGCGGGCCTGCGCGAGGCGACGTCCCGCACCTTCCTGCTGGACGTTCCGGCTCCCGTCCCGGAGGCCGCCCGGGCCTACGCCGTGGCCTCCTTCCAGCGCGGCCGCGGGAACCTCGCGGACCTCCTCGACGCCACCGACCTCGCGACCGTCGACCGGCTCCTCGACCCCGACGACAAGGCGAGCCTGCACCACCGCACGGACCTGTTCGTCCTCGCGGCCCAGACGGTGCACATGGCCCGGCGCTGACGCACGTCCCCGGCGCGCACCGACGACGACCGGCCTCGACTTCGAGAACGCTTCACGTGGTGGACTCCGTCTGTCGGCCCCACTCCGGTCGGCCGACAGGAGAAAGAGGGGGAAGCCCATGCCCGAAGCACCGGTCGCGCTCATCACCGGCGGCGGCAGTGGCATCGGCGCCGCGGTCGTCCGGCGGCTGCTCGACCTCGGCCACCGGGTGGTCGTCACCGGCCGCAGGGCCGAGCGGCTGCGGGCGTTCGCCGTCGAACTCGGTGATCCCGAGGGACTGTTGACGATTCCGGGCAACGCCGCCGAGTACGCGGACGTCCAGGCGGCGGTGGATGCCACGCTGAAGGAGTTCGGGCGGATCGACACCGTCGTCGCCAACGCCGGGTTCGGCACCCACGACACCGTCGCCGAGGGGGACCCCGCGGGGTGGACGGAGATGGTGCTGACCGATGTGCCGGGTCCGGCCTGCTCGTGAGGGCCTCCACCGACGCCCTCAAGGAGACCCGGGGGCGGATCATGCTGGTCGGCAGCGTCGCCGGGTTCATCCGCGGTCCCGGCAACATCTACGGGCGACCATGGGGGTACCTCCCGCTCGAGCGAAGCCGAGAGTGGGGGAGGGCGGTGACCGGGCTCGCCGAGAACACCAGGCGGCAGGTCACCGAGTGGGGCGTCGGCGTGACCCTGATCGCGCCCGGCCGTGTGGAGACCCCGTTCTGGGACGCCTGCGGCAGCCTGCCGCCCGGCCGCCTCCTGACGGCCGACCAGATCGCCGACTCCGTGGTCCGGGCGATCCGGCAGCCGCCCGGCGTCGACGTCAACACCGTCGTCGCGCGCCCGATCGGGCAGCCGGTCCGAGAACCGCGCCGCGTCCTGGCGGGCGTGCTCCCGGACGCGGCGCCGGCACGCCGGACCGCCCGCCGGACGAGGTCCGACGGGCGGTCAGCCGTCCCCGTGCTCCCGGCGCGCCGGGCAGGCGCGGGGCGGGGCCCGGTCTCAGGCCTGGTCGAACGTCGCCGGGTCCGGACCGATGCGCCGGTCCTCGTTCAGCGCGCTGATCGCGGCGATGTCCTCCGCGTCCAGGGAGAAGTCGAAGACCTCGATGTTCTCCTTGATGCGGGACGGGGTCACCGACTTGGGGATGACCACGTTGCCCAGCTGGAGGTGCCAGCGCAGGACCACCTGGGCGGGGGTGCGGCCGTGCTTCTGCGCGATCGCGATGAGCGCCGGGACCTCCAGGAGCCCCTTGCCCTGGCCGAGCGGCGACCAGGCCTCGGTGGCGATGCCCTGCTCCGCGTGGTACTCACGGGCCGCGCGCTGCTGGAGGTGCGGGTGCAGCTCGATCTGGTTGACCGCCGGGATGACGCTCGTGGCCTCGATCAGCGTCTCCAGGTGCTCCGGAAGGAAGTTGGAGACACCGATGGCCTTCGCGCGGCCGTCCGCGTAGATCTTCTCGAACGCCTTGAAGGTGTCCACGGCCCTGCCCCGGGCGGGCATCGGCCAGTGGATCAGATACAGATCCACGTACTCCAGGCCGAGCTTGGCCAGGGACGTGTCGAAGGCGCGGAGGGTGGAGTCGTAGCCCTGGTCGCTGTTCCAGAGCTTGGTGGTGACGAAGAGATCCTCGCGGGGCACGTCGGCCGAGGCGATGGCCTTGCCGGTGCCCTCTTCGTTGCCGTAGATGGCGGCGGTGTCGATGCTGCGGTAGCCGGCCTCCAGCGCGGTGGTGACCGCCTGCTCGGCCTCGTCGTCCGGCACCTGCCACACGCCGAAGCCCAGCTGGGGCATCTCGACGCCGTTGTTCAGGATGATCGGGGGGACCTTGCTGCTCACGAGCTCTCGATCCTTAGGTCGTCGGGTGGTACTTCCCATCGTCAACGATCACGGAGCGCGATGCATTCCTGAGCGGACCCCTCGCGCTCCGAATCGCAGATCGGCCGGAAATGGATCCGGTGGTTCAAGCGTATCGGTCTGGACCATTGACCGAACACGGTCATGAGGAGACTCTGTCACTGCCGCAGCGCGCGCCGCTGATTGATGGTCACATACGCGAATGGATGGCTCATGACCCCCACGCGAAGGAACGTCCTCGGCGCCGCGCTCGGCGGTGCCGCCGCGGCCGGGCTGTCCGCCCCCGCCGCGCACGCCGCCTCCTGGCAGTTGAGGTGGTCCCCCTCGGCGAGCGCCGACGGACTGCGCGCCTTCGAGACCCTGGAGGACGACCGCGCCGGCTCGCACGCCTCCGCCTCGCCGCACATCCGCGCCGTCGGCGACACCTGGCGCTTCGACATGCACACCGTCGACCGGGACACCGCCACCGACCGCCAGCGTCACGAGGTCACCGGCCTGCGCACGGGCGGCGGCTTCCTGCGCTGGACCGAGGGCCAGACCTGGCGCGTCACCTACGGGATGTACATTCCGGCTTCGCTGCGGGCGACCACCAGCTTCACGCACATCATGCAGATGAAGCAGCCCGGCGCCGGCACCTCGCCACTGGTGGTGCAGTCCCTGCGGCGGGTCGACGGAACACAGACCATCGAGCTGACGCTGCCGATCGACGGCATCCTCGTCGGCCGCACCGCCCTGGCGCCCCTGCACGACTCCTGGGTCGACGTCGATTTCCAGGTCAGGATCGGCAACGACTCGGCCGGTTCGGTGCGCTGGATCCTCAGGAAGGGCCCGGCCACCCTGATCGACGTCTCCCGCTCCGGCGTGGACACCTTCCTCGCCGACCGCCTGCGCCCCAAGTGGGGCATCTACCGCTCCCTCAAAGACACCTCGGGCTCCCTGCGGAACTGCCACCTGCTGCTGCGGAACATGAAGGGCTACCAACTGGTCTGACCGGGAAAGGGGGAGGCAGGGCCGGCCGGGGCGGTGTCACGCCCGGTACAGCGCCTCCACCTCCTTCGCGTACGCCTTCTCGATCGCCCTGCGCTTCAGCTTCAGCGACGGCGTCAGCAGTCCGTGCTCCTCGGTGAACTGGTGCGCGAGGATACGGAACGTACGGATCGACTCGGCCTGTGAGACCAAGGTGTTGGCGGCGACCACCGCCCGTCGCACCTCGGTCTCCAGCTCCGGGTCGCGCACCAGCTCGGCCGCCGGCAGCGCCGGCTTGCCGCGCATCTGCAGCCAGTGCTCGACCGCCTCCCCGTCCAGGGTGACCAGGGCCGCGATGTACGGACGGTCGTTGCCGACGACGATGCACTGGGCGACCAGCGGGTGGTCGCGCACCCGTTCCTCCAGGATCGCCGGCGAGACGCTCTTGCCGCCCGACGTCACCAGGATCTCCTTCTTGCGCCCGGTGATGGTGAGATAGCCGTCCTCGTCCAGCGAGCCCAGGTCGCCGGTGGCGAGCCAGCCGTCGTGCAGGGTCTCGTCGGTGGCCTTGGGGTTGTTCAGATAGCCCTGGAAGACATTGGGCCCGCGCAGCCAGATCTCGCTGTCGTCCGCGATGTGCACGCTCATGCCCGGGATGGGCTGGCCGACCGTGCCGTACCGGGTGCGCTCCGGGGGGTTGGCCGTCGCGGCCGCCGTACACTCCGTCAGGCCGTACCCCTCGAAGATGTGGACGCCCGCTCCCGCGAAGAACAGTCCGAGCCGCCGGTCCATCGCCGAGCCGCCGGACATCGCGTACTTGATCCGGCCGCCCATCGCCTCCCGGATCTTGGCGTAGACGACCTTGTCGAAGAACTGGTGCTGCATCCGCAGGCCCGCCGACGGGCCGGGGCCGATGCCCCAGGCCTTCGCCTCCATCGCGTCCGCGTACTTCACGGCGACCTCGACCGCCTTCTCGAACGGCCCGGCCTTCCCCTCGCGCTCGGCCTTGCGCCGGCTCGCGTTGAAGACCTTCTCGAAGATGTACGGAACCGCGAGGAAGAAGGTCGGCTGGAAGGCGGCGAGGTCGGGCAGCAGAACGGCCGCGTTGAGCTGCGGCTGATGACCGAACTTGACCTTCCCGCGGATGCCCGCGACCTGCACCATCCGCCCGAAGACGTGCGCGAGCGGCAGGAACAGCAGCGTCGCCGCCGCGTCGCCCCTGCGGGAGGTGAACAGCGGGGCCCAGCGTTCGATGACCGTGTCCGCCTCCACCATGAAGTTGGCGTGCGAGATGACACAGCCCTTGGGGCGGCCCGTGGTGCCGGAGGTGTAGATGATCGTCGCGATCGACTCCGGGGTGACCGCGAGACGGTGCCGGTGCACCACCTCGTCGTCGAGGTGCGCGCCCGACTCGTACAGCTCCTGCACCGCGCCGACGTCCAGCTGCCAGAGCCGGCGCAGCTGGGGCAGCCGGTCGATGACCGTGGCGATGGTCATCGCGTGGTCCTCGTGTTCGACCATGGCCGCCGTGCACTGCGAGTCGTAGAGCATCCAGAAGACCTGCTCGGCGGAGGAGGTCGGGTAGACCGGGACGACCTGGGCGCCGACGGTCCACAGCGCGTAGTCGAACAGGGTCCACTCGTAGCGGGTGCGGCACATGATGGCGACCCGGTCGCCGAACCGGATGCCCTGCGCCAGCAGCCCCTTCGCCAGCGCGAGAACCTCGTCACGGAACTCGGCGGAGGTCATGTCGCGCCACTCGCCCCGCTCGTCCTTGCGGCCGAGCGCGATGTGGTCCGGGTCCTCCTGGGCGTGCTCGAAGACGACGTCGGCCAGGCCGCCCACCGGCGGCGCCGACGCCAACGGGGGGTTGGTGAACTCGCGCAAACCCGCTCCTCGTGGCGCTCCGAACAGCGCGTGAAAGCTACCTCACCGCGAGAACCGGCGGGAGGGTTGTGAAGGGGGCGCATAGGGACGCATGGCACGGGCCGACACCGGGAAACGTCCCCAGAAGCGGATGACTCCGGCATACTGCCCGGCCTCGTGGCGAGTTCCACGAGGTCAATCTCCACCGAACCCGCACGCGCCCATGACGGTACGTGTCCCTCCGGACACGTACCGGCCACACCGAACACGAAGACCCCTCATGTCCGCCGGCCGCCCCCGCGCAGGGCCCGACGCGCGGACCGGCACTCCGGCGGGGGCGCGGTCGTGGCCTCCGGCCGGGCTGCCGTCGGGGCGTTCCGCCGGGTGTCGCCGGGGCACGCGTCACGGTCCTTGCCTGGATGTCGGATGCCGGATGCGAAGGCGGCCACCTCCGGCCGGACCCCGCCCCGCCGACCCCCGGCCGGGGCTGTTCTCACAGTCTCCGTGGCCCGCCGTGCAGGCGGTCTCCGCCCGTGAGGATCGCCGCTGCCAGGGCTTCCGCCGCGTTCGTCGCCGTCCCGGGGCGGCGGCCGTGGACGAGGACGAAGTCGACCTCGCCGAGTTCCGGCAGCCCGGCCCGCTCGGGGACCCTCACCAGGCCGGGGGGCACCAGACGGCGGGAGTGGGCCATCACGCCGAGGCCCGCTCGGGCGGCGGCGATGAGCCCGTTGAGGCTTCCGCTGGTGCAGGCGATGCGCCAGGGGCGGCCCTCGCGTTCCAGCGCCTCCAGGGCCAGGGCGCGCGTGATGCCGGGCGGCGGGTAGACGATCAGCGGGACCGGGCGGTCGGGGTCCACGCGGAGCCGCTCCGCTCCGATCCACACGAGCCGGTCCGTCCACACCGGTTCGCCGCGCGGATCCTGCGGGCGCCGCTTCGCCAGCACCAGGTCCAGCCGCCCGGCCGCGAGCCGCTCGTGCAGCGTGCCCGACAGTTCGACCGTCAGCTCCAGATCCACCTCGGGATGGTCGTGCCGGAACGCCTCCAGGATCTCCGGCAGCCGGGTGAGCACGAAGTCCTCGGACGCGCCGAACCGCAGCCGTCCGCGCAGCCGGGTGCCGGTGAAGAACGCCGTCGCCTGCTCGTGCACCTCCAGCAGCCGCCGGGCGAACCCCAGCATCGCCTCGCCGTCCTCCGTCAGTTCCACGGAGTGGGTGTCCCGCGAGAACAGCTGCCGCCCGGCCGCGTCCTCCAGACGGCGCACGTGCTGGCTGACCGTCGACTGGCGCAGCCCCAGCCGCCGGGCGGCCTGCGTGAAGCTCAGCGTCTGCGCCACGGCGAGGAAGGTACGCAGCTGGGAGGGGTCGTACACGATCGCCACCCTACCGGTCATCGGTAAACGTGATGACAGTCAGTGCGGTATGACGGATTCCCGATCAAGGGGCCGGGGAGGACGATGGAGGGGGGCCTTCCGGGCCCCGGACCCACCCTCGTCGAACGCACGTGGAGCACCGTGAACCGCCTGAAGTGGCCGAGCCGGCTGCCGATCGATCCCTATGTCCTGCTGCTGCTCGCCACCGTCGGGTTCGCGGCGCTCCTCCCGGCGCGCGGTGCGGCCGCCGAGGTGGCGTCGGGCGCGTCCACGGCCGCGATCGCCTTCCTCTTCTTCCTCTACGGCGCCCGGCTCTCCACCCGCGAGGCACTCGACGGCCTCAAGCACTGGCGGCTGCACATCACCGTCCTGGCCTGCACGTTCGTCGTCTACCCGCTGCTGGGCCTGGCGGCCCGCGGCCTGGAGCCGGTGTTCCTGGACCACTCCCTCTACACCGGGCTGCTCTTCCTCACCCTCGTCCCGTCGACCGTCCAGTCGTCGATCGCCTTCACCTCGATGGCCCGGGGCAACGTGCCCGCCGCGATCTGCGCCGGCTCCTTCTCCTCCCTCGCCGGTATCGTCCTCACCCCGCTGCTGGCGGCCGCTCTGCTCGGCGGCGGAGCCGGCGGGTTCTCCGCCGACTCGGTGCTGAAGATCGTGCTCCAGCTGCTCGTGCCGTTCGTCGCCGGACAGCTCGCCCGCCGCTGGATCGGTGGCTTCGTCACCCGGCACAAGCGGGTCCTCGGCCTGGTCGACCGGGCCTCGATCCTCCTCGTCGTCTACGTCGCCTTCAGCGAGGGCATGGTCCGCGGGATCTGGAGCCAGGTCAGCCCGCTGCGGCTGGCCGGACTCCTCGGCGTGGAGGCCGTCCTGCTCGCGGTGATGCTGCTGCTCACCTGGTACGGCGGCAAGGCCCTGCGCTTCGACCGGGCGGACCGGATCGCCCTGCAGTTCGCCGGCTCCAAGAAGTCCCTGGCCTCCGGACTGCCCATGGCGAGCGTCCTGTTCGGCCCCGAGGCCTCCCTCGCCGTGCTGCCCCTGATGCTGTTCCACCAGATGCAGCTGATGGTCTGCGCGGTCATCGCCAAACGCCGCGCCCAGGACCCGGTGGAGGATCCGGCCGTCACGGAGCAGCGAGACGAAGCGATACGAACCGCGGTCGGTACAGGGACACGTTCCGCGTGATGTTCAGCTGCGCCGCGGCCGCGTCGGCGTCCAGCCAGTTGACGTCGTAGCTGAGCACCAGCCGCCCGTCCCCGGCCGCCCGGTGCGCCTGCGGGTTGTACGCCGCGACCCCGGCGCCCGGCAGTGGCGCACGGAACCCCTTGGTGGGCCCGTGCCAGGGCCCGGTGGGGGAGCAGGCCCAGTAGGCGGTCACCGTCGTCAGCCCCGCGGTCCCGGCGGCCATGGTGAGCAGCACATAGGTACGCCCGTCCCGTACGACGGTGAAGGCGCTGCCCACCCCCTTGTCCGCCCCGTTCCCGAGCACGGCCGCCGGCCGCCCCCGCACCTCCCACCGCTCGCCGCCCCAGTACTCCCAGGCCCCCGGCTCCCCGAGCCTGCCGCGCGGCACCCGGGCGACGTACGCGTGCGAGGTCGGCCGGGAGGCGGCCTGGGCGTCGGTGCCGCCGAAGACGTACGTCCAGTCGCCCGCGTCGACGGCGGTCGTCCCGAACAGCACCCGACGGGCAGGATCGGTGACCGACGCCTGGTCCAGCACCGTCGTGATCCCCTCCAGCCGCAGACCGGGCAGCGACAGCGTGGCGACCTCGGTGGAGGTGGGCACCCCGTAGATCCACGGCGACCGGCCGGTCGTACGCGTCCACAGCAGCACCCGGACGACCTTCTCGTCCGAGCCGGGGGAACGGGGCTCCACCCGGGCGGCCACCGGCCAGCGCCAGTGGCCCGGGGCGGGGTCCGGGAAGACCGGGGCCGGGAGCGTGGCTTCGAGACGGCCCGCGGGGGACATCAGCACGGCCGAGTTGCGCACCAGCGGCGTCGCCGTGTCCCGCCACGCCACGGACTCGCCCGCCGGGTTGGGCGGAGGGTGCACCTGCCCCAGATAGGTGTCCGAGAACAGCCACAGCAGCCGTCCGTCGGGCAGCCGGACCGAGTGGGTCCCGTCGCCGCCGGTCCAGTCGTCGGTACGGGTCGCGTCGTCGCCGTACCTGGTGAACTCGCCGGTCAGGGCCGCGTCCGGGTCCCAGTCCCGGACCGTCCGCGCCGTGCAGGCGCCGCCGCCCTCCCGGTCGTCGTCCGGGAGGGCCGTGAGCAGCACGGCCGCGAGGGCCAGGACCAGGGCCAGGATCAGGACCGGTCCGGCCCCCGTCCGCCGTCGTGCTCCTGCGTCGTCGGGCACGGGAGGGACGTTAGTTGCCCGCGTCCACCCGGTCCATGGGCAGTCGCGGGATCCGGCCGCGGTGTTCCGCGCGGAGCGAAAGGCGGGGCCCCGAGGGCGCAGGGGGCGCTCCCCGCCGCAAGGGGCCCCGCCGCCGTGTCGCGGGAGCGCCGGTCAGCTCCGGTCGGCCGCGGCCCGCAGAGCGATCCGGTGCTCGCCCGCGTACACGTTCATGGAGGCCCCCCTCAGGAACCCCACCAGGGTCAGCCCGGTCTCCGCCGCCAGGTCGACCGCGAGGGACGACGGCGCCGACACCGCCGCCAGCACCGGTATCCCCGCCATCACCGCCTTCTGCGCCAGCTCGAACGAGGCCCGCCCCGACACCAGCAGCACCGCCCTCGACAGCGGCAGCGCCCCGCTCTGCAGGGCCCGCCCCACCAGCTTGTCCACCGCGTTGTGCCGCCCCACGTCCTCCCGTACGTCGAGCAGTTCGCCGTCCTCGGAGAACAGGGCCGCCGCGTGCAGACCCCCGGTCCGGTCGAAGACCCGCTGCGCCGCGCGGAGCCGGTCGGGGAGGTCCGCGAGGAGGCCGGGGTCGAGCCGGACCGGGGGAGCCTCGCCCCCGTGGGTGTCGTCGACGGCCCACCGGGCGGTCGTCCGCACGGCGTCCAGCGACGCCTTGCCGCACAGCCCGCAGGACGAGGTCGTGTAGACGTTGCGTTCGAGGGTGATGTCGGGGACGACGACCCCGGGAGCGGTCCGCACGTCCACCACGTTGTACGTGTTGGATCCGTCCGCGGCCGCCCCCGCGCAGTAGACGATGTTCTGCAGGTCCGACCGTTCGGCGAGCACGCCCTCGCTGACCAGGAACCCCGCCGCCAGCGCGAAGTCGTCCCCCGGGGTGCGCATGGTGATCGCGAGCGGCTTGCCGTTCAGCCGGATCTCCATCGGTTCCTCGGCGACGAGGGTGTCCGGGCGGGTGGAGACCGCACCGTCCCGGATGCGGATCACCTTGCGTCGTTCCGTGACTCGTCCCATGTCGTGTCTCAGTCCCGGTTCTGTACGTGCTGGTAGCCGAAACGGCCCTTGATGCAGAGGTTGCCGTGGGTCACCGGGTTGTCGTGCGGCGAGGTGACCTTCACGATCTCATTGTCCTGCACATGGAGGGTGAGGTTGCAGCCCACACCGCAGTACGCGCAGACCGTGGTCGTCTCCGTCTGCGCCGACTCGTCCCAGGTGCCCGCCGCCCGCATGTCGAACTCCGACTTGAAGGACAGCGCGCCCGTCGGGCACACCTCCACGCAGTTCCCGCAGTACACACAGGCCGAATCGGTCAGGGGGCCGTCGTGCTCGACCGCGATCCGCGCGTCGAAGCCGCGCCCGACGACGGAGATCGCGAACGAGTTCTGCCACTGGCTCCCGCAGGCGTCCACGCACTTGTAACACAGGATGCATTTGTCGTAGTCCCGCACGTACAGCTCGTTGTCGACCCTCGGCTCCTCGTTCAGCCGGGCGGCGTCCGGGCCGAAGCGGTCCGGCTTCGCCTCGTACTCCTTGAGCCACCCGGCGACCTCGGGGGTCGTCGAGAGGTCGACCGAGGAGGCGAGCAGTTCGAGGACGATCTTGCGGCTGTGCCGGGCGCGCTCGGTGTCCGTGCGCACCTCCATACCGGGCTCGGCCTTGCGGGAGCAGGCCGGCACGAGGGTCCTGGCCCCCTCGACCTCGACGACACAGACCCGGCAGGCGTTCTTCGGGGCGAGCGTGTCGCCCTCGCAGAGGGTGGGCACGTCCTTGCCCGCGGCCCGGCAGGCGTCGAGGATCGTCGAGCCCTCGGGCGCCCGCACCGGCTCACCGTCGAGGGTGAACTCCAGCAGACGACGCGGCACTCCCAGCGGGATCACGGTCATTCGTACGCCCCCAAGCGGTCGATCGCGGATTCCACGGCGTTCCACGCGGTCTGCCCGAGACCGCAGATGGAGGCGTCCCGCATCGCGCGGCCGACCTCCCTGAGCAGGGCGATGTCACCGGCCGCCGCCGCGCCGGTCCGCTCGGCGATCCGGTGCAGCGCCTCCTCCTGCCGTACGGTCCCGACCCGGCAGGGCACGCACTGCCCGCAGGACTCGTCGCGGAAGAACTCCGCGATCCGCAGCAGCAGCCGGGGCAGCGGGACGGTGTCGTCGAAGGCCATCACGACCCCCGAGCCGAGTGTCGTGCCGGCCTCCCGCGTCCCCTCGAAGGTGAGCGGGATGTCCAGCTCGTCGGGCCGTACGAAACCGCCGGCGGCGCCGCCGAGGAGGACGGCCCGCAGCCGGTCCCGCACCCCGGCGAGCGTGAGCAGGTCGCCGAGGGTGGCCCCGAACGGCAGTTCGTAGATGCCGGGCCGGTCGACGCTGCCCGAGACGCAGAACAGCTTGGGACCGGTGGAGCGGCCGGTGCCGATCGCCGCGTACGCCGGGGCGCCCAGGGTGAGGATCGGCAGCACGTTGACGAGCGTCTCGACGTTGTTCTCCACCGTCGGCTTGCCGAACAGGCCCTTCTCCACCGGGAACGGCGGCTTCGAGCGGGGCTCGCCCCGGTAGCCCTCGATGGAGTTGAACAGAGCCGTCTCCTCGCCGCAGATGTAGGCGCCCGCGCCCCGGCGGATCTCGATGTCGAAGGCGTAGCCCTGCCCGAGGACGTCGTCGCCGAGCAGCCCCCGGGCGCGGGCCTGGGCGATCGCGTTCTCCAGCCGCCGCAGGGCCCGCGGGTACTCGCCCCGCAGATACAGATGACCCCGGTGCGCACCGGTCGCGTACCCGGCGATCGTCATCGCCTCGACCAGGGAGAACGGGTCACCCTCCATGAGCACGCGGTCCTTGAAGGTACCCGGCTCGGACTCGTCCGCGTTGCAGACGAGGTAGTGGGGGCGGTCGGGCTGCGACGCCGTGGCCTGCCATTTCCGGCCGGTGGGGAAGGCGGCGCCGCCGCGCCCGACCAGGCCCGAGTCGGTGACCTCCCGGATGACCCCCGCGGGGCCCAGCGCGAAGGCCCGGCGCAGCGCGGAGTAGCCGCCGTGGGCGCGGTAGTCGTCGAGGGAGGAAGGATCGACGACGCCGACCCGGCTCAGCAGGGTCAGGGACGGGTCCCCGGCCTGGGGCACCGCCATGACGGCCGGGGGTTCCTCGTCCGCCGAGTCGGGCGCGCTCGCCGCGAGCACGGCCGACTCGACGGTCGCGGGCGCCGCCACCGCCGTACGCACCGGGTCCCCCGCCCTGATCGCGAGCGCCGCAGGGGCCCGCTCGCACAGCCCGAGGCACGGGCCGCGCTGCACGCTCACCCCGCTGCCGGGGCCGAGGTGGGCCTCGATCCCGGCGCACAGGTCGGCGGCCCCGGCGGCCGCGCACGCCAGGTCCGTGCAGACGTGCAGCACGGTCGCGGGACGCGGCCGGACCGAGAACATCGCGTAGAAGGTGGCCACGCCGTACGCCTCCGCCGGCGGCACGGTCAGCCGCCGGCAGAGGTAGTCCAGCGCGCCCTCGCTGATCCAGCCGACCCGGTCGTTGAGGGCGTGCAGCCCCGGCAACAGCAGGTCTCGGCGGTCCCGGGCCTCCCGGCCGCCGCGCGCCCACCGCAGATCGCCGGCCGTCATCTCGTCGCGGGCCGCACCCTCCCAGGAGGATTCCGGCGGCCCGAGCAACGCGTCGACCGCCGCCCTCTCCTCGTCCGTGGGCTTGCTGTCACCGAAGTGCAGGTCCACTTGACATCACCTCACGATGGTCGCGACGGGCAGCTTCTCGATCCGGATCGCCGACGCCTTGAACTCCGCCGTCCCCGCGATCGGGCAGTTGGCCTCGATCGTCAGCTGGTTGGTGTCCACCTCGTCGGGGAAGTGCATGGTCATGAAGGCGAGACCGGGCCGCAGGGCGAGGTCGATCCACACCGGTGCCACCACCGATCCGCGCCGCGAGGACACCTGGACCTCCTCGCCGACCGCGACCCCGTAGCGTTCGGCGTCCTCCGGGCACAGCTCGATGTACTCCCCGCGCCGCAGCGGCGAGGCGTAACCACCGCTCTGCACACCGGTGTTGTACGAGTCCAGCCGTCGCCCGGTGGTGAGCCGGATCGGAAAACGCTCGTCCGTCAGATCCACGGGCGGATCGTGCTGGACGATCCCGAAGGGCGCCGGCCTGCCGCGCCCCGCCGGGTCCGGGTCCCACAACCGCCCGTGCAGATAGGGCGGTTCGAGCCCGTCCGTGTCCGGGCAGGGCCACTGGATGCCCTGGTGCTCCGCCAGCCGGTCGTACGTCATCCCGTGGTGGTCCGGCGACACCGACCGCAGCTCGTTCCAGACGGCCTCCGCGTCGGCGTACTTCCAGTCGTGCCCGAGCCGGGAGGCGAGGTCGCAGATGATGTCGATGTCCTCACGGGCCTCACCGGGCGGGGTGACGGCACGGCGTACCCGCTGGACGCGCCGCTCGCTGTTGGTGGTGGTGCCGTCGGTCTCGGCCCACCCGGCGGTCGCGGGCAGCACGATGTCCGCCAGCTGGGCCGTCTTCGTCAGGAAGATGTCCTGGACGACGAGGAAGTCCAGCTGTCCCAGGCGTCGTACGGCCTGCTCGCTGTCGGCCTCCGACTGCGCCGGGTTCTCCCCGATGCAGTACACGGCCTTCAGCGAGCCCTCCTCCATGGCCTCGAACATCTCCGTCAGGTTCAGCCCGTAGTGCGGCTGGATGACGGTGTCCCACGCCGACTCGAACTTCAGCCGGGTCGCGGGGTCGAGGATGTCCTGGAAGCCGGGCAGCCGGTTGGGGATGGCACCCATGTCGCCGCCGCCCTGCACGTTGTTCTGACCGCGCAGGGGCTGCAGGCCCGACGCGTAGCGGCCCACGTGGCCGGTCAGCAGCGACAGGTTGATCAGCGCGCGAACGTTGTCCGTGCCGTTGTGGTGCTCGGTGATGCCGAGCGTCCAGCACAGCTGGGCCCGTTCGGCCCGGGCGTACGCGTGCGCCAACTCCCTTATGGCGGCGGCCGGTACGCCCGTCACCTTCTCGGCCAGCGACAGCGTCCACGGTTCGACCAGCGCCCTGTACTCCTCGAAGCCGCTGGTCGCGCGCTCGATGAACGCCTCGTTGGCGAGCCCGGCGTGGATGATCTCCCGGCCGATCGCGTGGGCCATCGGGATGTCGGTGCCGACGTTGAGCCCCATCCAGCTCTCCGCCCACTCGGCGGTGGAGGTCCGCCTCGGGTCCACGGCGTACATCCGGGCGCCGTTGTGGATGCCCTTCAGCACGTGCTGGAAGAAGATCGGGTGCGCGAAGCGGGCGTTGGAACCCCACATCACGATGACGTCGGTGTGCTCGATCTCCTCGTACGAGGAGGTGCCCCCGCCGGAACCGAAGGCCGCCGAGAGGCCGGCGACGCTCGGCGCGTGGCAGGTGCGGTTGCACGAGTCGACGTTGTTTGTGCCCATGACCACGCGGGCGAACTTCTGCGCCACGTAGTTCATCTCGTTCGTGGCGCGGGCGCAGGAGAACAGACCGAACGCGTCGCGGTTGCGGGCGATGCCCCGCGCGGCGCGGTCCAGTGCCTCCTCCCAACTCGCGCGCCGGAAGGGCTCGTCGCGGGAGTCGCGGACGAGTGGATGGGTGAGCCGGGTGTAGGTCTTCGGGGTCCGGTCTCGTTTCCTCATACGGCGCTCCTCATGCCGCGCTCCTCAGCGCGAGCAGGTCCGAGATGGCGTGGACGGTGCGCAGGGTGGGCACCTCGACACCCGTGATGTCCGCCAGCTCGACGACGGCGGCCAGCAGGACGTCGAGTTCCAGCGGCTTGCCGCGCTCCAGGTCCTGGAGCGTGGAGGTGCGGTGGTCGCCGACGCGTTCGGCCCCGGCCATCCGCCGTTCGACGGAGACACCGACCTCGCAGCCCAGGGCGCGGGCGACGGACATCGTCTCGGCCATCATCGTCTCGATGACCTTGCGGGTGCCGCCGTGCAGACACATCTGCCGCATGGTCGCCCTGGCCAGGGCGCTGATCGGGTTGAAGGAGATGTTGCCGAGCAGCTTGATCCAGATGTCGCCCCGGAGGTCGGGTTCCACCGGACACTTCAGGCCACCGGCGACCATGGCCTCGCCGAACGCCCGGCAGCGCGCCGAGACCGTGCGGTCCGGCTCGCCGATGGAGAACCGGGTGCCTTCCAGATGCCGTACGACACCCGGGCCTTCGAGCTCGGTCGCCGCGTAGACGACACAGCCGACGGCCCGTTCGGGCGCGAGCACCGCGCTGACCGCGCCGCCCGGGTCGACGCTCTCGACACGCCGGCCGTCGTGCGGGCCGCCGTGCCGGTGGAAGTACCACCAGGGGATGCCGTTCTGGGCGGCGATCACCGCCGTGGTGCTGTGCAACAGGGGCTCGATCAGCGGCCCGCACGCCGCGTACGAGTTGGCCTTCAGGCCCAGGAACACGAAGTCGACCGGGCCGATCTCGGCCGGGTCGTCGGTGGCGTGGGCGCGGGCGGTGAAGTCCCCGCGCGAGCTGAGCACGCGCACCCCGTCCCGCCTCATGGCCGCGAGGTGCGGTCCACGGGCGACGAGATGCGTGTCCGCGCCGGCGCGGTGGAGCGCGGCGCCGACGTAGGCGCCGATCGCACCGGCGCCGAGAACTGCGACTTTCATGGTGAGGGAGCTCCGTTCGGTCGAGGGATACCGCGGAGATGGAGCACGGGTGACGAACTGTGTCGACGAAATATTGTCTACAGTATGGAACTTGAGGCGGCAAGGGTTCCCGCAGCGACCGGGCAAGCCATTACCCGGACATGAAGGTGGCCGGTACGCGGACCTGCGGCGTGGCCGAGGAACGACCGTTCGGCGCGCCGTGCATACCGCTCACCGCATACGGTCGCCGCGCCGCCTGTTCAACCCCCCTCGCCGCTCCCTACCGTCCGGGATCATGAGTCCCCCCGTCGCACCTCCGGGCTGGAGCCGCTGGCTCGTCCCCCCGGCCGCGCTCTCCGTTCACCTCTCCATCGGGCAGGCCTACGCCTGGAGCGTCTTCAAGCCCCCACTCGAATCCGCGCTCGGCCTCAGCGGCACCCAGAGCGCCCTGCCCTTCCAGCTCGGCATCGTCATGCTGGGCCTGTCCGCCGCGTTCGGCGGCACCCTCGTCGAGCGCAACGGGCCGCGCTGGGCGATGACGGTGGCGCTGATCTGCTTCTCCTCCGGCTTCCTGATCGCCTCGCTCGGCGCGGCCACCGAGCAGTACTGGCTGATCGTCCTCGGCTACGGCTTCGTCGGCGGCATAGGTCTCGGCATCGGCTACATCTCGCCCGTCTCCACCCTGATCAAGTGGTTCCCCGACCGGCCCGGCATGGCCACCGGCATCGCGATCATGGGCTTCGGCGGCGGCGCGCTCATCGCCTCGCCGTGGTCCGCCCAGATGCTGGAGTCCTTCGGCTCCGACTCCTCCGGCATCGCCCTGGCCTTCCTGGTGCACGGCCTGGCGTACGCCGTGTTCATGCTGCTCGGCGTGCTGCTCGTACGGGTACCGCGCACCGAGAAGCCGGTCGAGGCGGGACCGAGCGTGCTGGACGGCCCCCAGGTCTCGGCCCGCGACGCCATCCGCACCCCGCAGTTCTGGTGCCTGTGGGTCATCCTCTGCATGAACGTGTCCGCGGGCATCGGCATCCTGGAGAAGGCCGCCCCGATGATCACGGACTTCTTCGCCGACTCCTCCACCCCGGTCACCGTCACCGCCGCCGCCGGCTTCGTCGCACTGCTCTCCGCGGCCAACATGACCGGCCGGATCGTCTGGTCGTCCACGTCCGACCTGATCGGACGCAAGAACATCTACCGCGTCTACCTGGGCGTCGGCGCGCTGATGTACCTGCTGATCGCCCAGTTCGGCGACTCCTCCAAGCCGCTGTTCATCGTCTGTGCCCTGGTCATCCTGTCCTTCTACGGCGGTGGTTTCGCCACGGTCCCGGCCTATCTGAAGGATCTGTTCGGCACCTACCAGGTCGGCGCCATCCACGGCCGGCTGCTCACCGCCTGGTCCACGGCCGGCGTCCTCGGACCGCTGATCGTCAACTGGATCGCGGACCGGCAGGAGGAGGCGGGCAAGTCAGGCCCCGACCTGTACGGCACGTCCTTCTTCATCATGATCGGACTGCTCGTGATCGGCTTCGTCGCCAACGAGCTGGTCCGCCCCGTCAACCCCCGCTTCCACGTCCCCGCCCCGAGGGAGGCCACCGATGGAGTCCAGCGACGCCAGTCCGAATCCGCCTGACCGCCGCCCCCTGATCGCCTTCGCCTGGGTGTGGGTGGGCGTACCCCTCGCCTACGGACTGTACGAACTGGTGCGCAAGGCCACGCAACTGTTCACCGGGTGAGCACTCCGGCCGTGGGGGGGGCGGGGCGCGGGGGGGGGCGCCCCGGGGGGGCCCCGGCCGCGGGCGCGCCGCCCCCCGCGCCGCCCGCCCGCCCCCCCCCCAGCACG